>DATJYT010000499.1:0-5426 GCA_035499475.1 Xanthobacteraceae bacterium
TCCAGGGTGATGTTGGCGACCCAAATTATCTCGGCCCACGGTCGGGTTTCGTCACCAATATTCGCTTCGCTCCGAAAGCGACCGAAGTATTGCATCGCCGCGAGATGATGCGATGGGCGGCCTAGAGCAGCCGTGAGCAGACGCAGCAAAGCGCTCGCTTACTCTATCACCTCGTCGGCGGTGGCTAGAAGCGCAGGCGGAATTGCGAGCCCGAGCGCCTTGGCGGTCTTGAGATTGACGACGAATTCGAACTTGCTCGATTGCACGACGGGCAGATCGGCCGGCTTGTCGCCCTTAAGAATCCGAGCGGCGTAGATTCCGGCCTGCCGATACGCGTCCGCAAAGCTCGTTCCGTAGCTCACGAGACCACCAGCGACCGCGAAGTCGCGCACGAAATAAATCGCCGGCAATTTGCGCCGCGCCGCCTGCGCGACGATAGCTTCGGCGTTGCCGGTGAATACGGCATCGGAGGCAACCAGCAAGGCGCGAATGCCCGCTTGATCGAACTCGGCGAAAGCTCGATCAAACTCGTCTTCACCGCTGGCTTGCACAATTTGCAGCTCGACATCGAGAGTGCCGGCCGATTTTCTGAGGTCTCTTCTTTGCGTCTCGGCACTGGCGTTTTTAGGATTCAGCAAGACCCCAATAACACCCGCCTGCGGTACCAGTTCGTGCAGAAGTCCGAGCCGCTTCGCTTCGAGAGCGTTGGTCAGGAAGGTCACGCCCGTCACATTGCCGCCGGGGCGATTGAGACTTGCGACAAGGCCGGCTTTGATCGGATCCAAGCCGCCGGTGAATACGATCGGTATCGTTGCCGTCGCGGCCTTCGCAGCCTGCGGCGCAAGACCACCGCCAGACGCGAAAATCACAGACACTTGGCTGCGCACAAGGTCAGCCGCCAGTTCGGGAAGGCGGTCATATTGATCATCCGCAAAGCGCTGCTCGATCGTAACGTTCTTCCCGTTTACAAAACCCAAGTCACCGAGACCTTGCGCAAATGCCCTAAGCCGCACCGCGTAGGCGTCGGGCACCCCGCTTTGCATCGTGCCAACGACCGGCATCACGGACTGTTGCGCGCGCACCGCAAGAGGCCACGCCACTGGTAATCCAGCAATTCCTGCGATCAAATCGCGTCGCCGCATCGTCCAGCCCTAGGTTCGGGACCACCCCAATTCGGGCTTTCATCTCAGGTCCATCAAAGCAGGAATTTGCGACCCGTCAAATGCCACGCAATGATCAGTTTGCGCTGCATCAATTTAGAGCTGCACAGGACCGCTTCGGGTCATTTTCGACCGAATTCAGCCGGTTTCGCCGCCGCTTGATGTTCGCTTCGCCTCAAAAGCGGATATGGTTCGTCCCAATAGGCCGGCGGGACCGCAATCCAAGTTGCAAACTCGTTCCAAGCTTCCATGAGCTTGCGACGCATCTGGAAAAAGTCGCTGCGCAAATAAGCTTGCGTGGTCGCGTTGCCCCTGTCGTGCCTCGGCTCCTTTCCTTACCCTTTGCGTGAACCAGTACAGCCTCGATCAGAGCACGATCCTTTTCGCAAAACCGGCTTCCACTTTTCTGGATAATGCTCCGGACCTAATTCTCGTCGGGCATGATGGTCGCTGCTTCGCCGCCGGTGAAGATCGGGATGAGCGCGCGCGAGCGAAATCGCCACGCGCCGTCGTCGCCGCGCACACATTCGCTGACGACGTCGGCGATCATGATCGGCGGCTTCGACGGCAGGATCGGCTCGCCGTCGGCGGCGTAGAGACTCATGATGCAGAGCGAGGATGCTTCGCGCGGGCTCTTAACGCGGGCCTGGAAATTGGCGATGAGATGCCGCGCCACCCGCGCGCCGCGCGATTTTCGCCAAGCATAGAAATGCTGCACCGCGGCGCGGCCTCGATGCGGCTTTGAGCCCATCCCCATGTCGAAGACGCCGTCCTCGACGAAGAAACCGTGCGCCTCGGCGCCCCAATTGGCATCGACGTCGCGCCAGTAGGCGATTTCGAGTTGCTCAAGCTGATAATGAATCGCCATTTCATCGGCAGGCGTCATGTCGCGTTTCTCCGCGCGTTCGGGAGATTTTATTCCCGTCGGGTTCACAGATGGCAAGCCCGCGACATGCCAAATTTTCGACACGGGAAATTGATGGCCGACGCATGGCGCGCGTCGCGGCAGCGCACATCTTTAGGGTGGCGGTGGACGTTGATGCCGGCGCAAATTCATATGCACCGCAACATGGGTAGAACGGCCCCGTGGGTGGAACGGACTTGGCCAGTTGGCGTTGGGCTGTGGTCAGCGAGGAAACTTATGGGAACGATTGCCAGTTTGAAGATTGCAGCAGGCGTCGGCGCAGCCGGCCTTTTTATTTGCTTGGCCTGTAGCGCCGGACGTGCGGAGCCTGGAAAGCAGCACGGCGGAGGAGGCGCGCCGGCGGCTCATCCGGCAGGAGGCGGCGGCGCTCCGCATTTTGCGCCTCACGTTGGTGGTCCTGTGGGCGGCGCACCGCACTTTAGCGGCGCACCGCATTTCGGCGGCGCCCCGCACCCCGGGGGTGGAATGCCTCATTTTGCCGTCACGCCGCATTTTGCCCCGCACGTCAGTGCCGCGCGGCCGTCGGGTGGCCATTTTGCCTCGCCGCGATCCTCGCATTTCTCAGTTTCGCATCTTTCGGGCTCACACTCGCACTTGGCGCATTCGTCTTCGCCATACTTTACGCATTTCGGCAGGACCACGCACACCGGCGGCCCGCACTTCGGCACGCGCTCGGTGCGCACGAACACGCCTGGCGCAACAACGTTGCACGGCAATGCGCGATCGATCCAAAGCCCGAATGTAAGCGCCGGGCGAAACGTCACCGCTCTGCCGGCCGCCCGCCAGCACGGCCTGACCGACCCCGGGAATTTTGCCGTTCATCGCCAATTCGCCCGCAATGCGGCTTTCCGGCCGTTCCTGAACGGCGAATGGCATCGGCATCATCACCTCGGTTGGGTCGGTCCGCTGTTCTGGCCCTACGCCTACGGCGATTTCTTCTATTACGCGCTGTGGCCCGACGATTACGCCTATGTCGACCCGTTCTGGGCCTATGGCTATGGCGACATCTACGAAGGAATCTTCTCGCCCTACAGCTACGATGAATATGTGGCGGGACGCGGCGCGCCGGCGCGGATGACGGCGCTGACGGAGCAGATGGCGCAAAGCTGCTCCGACGAAGCCGCCGAAGTCACCGGCTGGCCGATCGACCAGATCCAGGATGCGGTCAAGCCGAGCGCCGAGCAGAACACGCTGCTCGACGATCTCGGCAACGCCGTCGTCAAGGCGAGCGACGAGATCAAATCGCACTGCCCGACCAGCGTGTCCTTTACCCCGACCGGACGTCTCGAAACCATGCAGCAGCGCCTGCAAGCCCTGGTCACGGCGGTGAACATCGTCAGCCCGCCGCTGACCAAATTCTACGATTCGCTCAATGACGAGCAGAAAGCGCGCTTCAACGAGATTGGCGCCAAGCAAGGCGAGCAAAAAGAGCGGGCATCGAACGCGCCGGCGCCCAAGGGCGAATGCGACGCTTCGGTCATGGCCTGGCCGGGCGATCAGATTGACCGCGTGGTGCGGCCAAACGAGGCGCAACGGGTGAAGCTCGAGGCCCTGCAGTCTGCAGCCGCGAATGCCGCCGACGTCATCAAAGCCGCCTGTCCGAGCGAAGCGCCAAGCACGCCGCCGAGCCGCCTCGCCGCGATCGGCAAGCATCTTCAGGCGATGCTGCAGGCCGTCGAGACGATCCGGCCCAAGCTCGACGATTTCTACAACGCGTTGAGCGACGACCAGAAAGCGCGCTTCAACACCATGGGCCGGCGGCTGTTCGCCGAGAAGTAGCCGGCGCTCCGGCTCTTTTCTTAGAATCGGCAAAGGCGCGCGGCGCCGTGCCGACGTTGGCCTCAACGCAAACTGCAAGTCAGTGGTGGGCAGGCTTCGCCCACTGCGCTCGCTCAAGTCGAATCTCAGAAGCAAGCGTAGACCGGATGGAGCGGCAGCGAAATCCGGGATCGACGTATGAGCCGCTCAATCGCTCCCGTACTCCGCTGCGCTCCATACGGGCCACGTTCATTCCGTCGTCATTGCCGGGCTTGACCCGGCAATCCATGCCGCCGTTCGGCATCGGCGGACTCGCCGCAAAGTTCTGACGTGCCAAAGTTCAGCATGGATACGCGGGTCAAGCCCGCGTATGACGGCTGGGAGAAACGTCGCTGCCGCAGCGAAATGGGAATTAGGCCGGCTTGATCGCGCACCGACGCGAGACGCTGAAAAACGATTAGCGATCCCATCGCATGCCCGCGATCCGCGGGTCATCGTGGAACGCCCGCCGGTCAAAATCCAACGTTGCCCACGGCATCTCGCAAAGCGCCCTAGCGCCGTTGCTGCCCAAGAGAACCCGCCACGTTTGGCGAGACATCGGCTCGACACCGGCGAAGCCGCGGCAGGACAATATCGCGATGTTGAGTCGATGCGCTGGGTCCCGCACCGAGGGGTATTTGATGATTTCGATGTCGCCCGCGCGCGCCAGATCGGCAAGCGTCTGGCATTCGTCATACCGCGTGACATGCATCCAAAGCGCGGACCTGGAATCGAACGGCGCCCGCGTTAAATCGATGGACCGCGCGGCCGAATAGTCCGCGGCGAAGGCGGTGTATTCGCCGGCGTTGCCCGGCCATTGTGTGTCCGGCGATTCCGAGAAAAACAACAGCCGGTGAAAACACAGCTCGGCGATCGCCGTGTGCGATTCTTCCGAGCCGTAGAACGCGCCCAAAGTCCGCCCCGGCCGTCTGAACCGCGAGCCCCGCGGGTAGGGCGCGCCGTAGCGGAAGGGTGTCGACAGCAGAAAGTTCAGATGCCGGCACTCGGGAGGAACCGGCGGCTTGGTTTCCTCGATGAGCAATTCCAGGGCGTGCTGCTCGGCCGCGGTGTCGGTCAGTTTTGTCGTCGATATTTGATTCTGGGCCTCGACGACCCGCCAGCACCGTCCTGCCGCGGCGCGGCAGTTAGACGACAGCTCGTCGGGCGTCGATATAGGCGATGACATCGGTAAGCCCGGACACCGACTGAATGAGATCAAGCGGAACGCCGTCGAGCGCGGTGTTGTTGTTCTTGAGCCAATCGGCGGCGACACGATCGTCGCCGGCGACGATGCCGTCGAGCGAGCGATAGAGGCGCACCAGCAGGACGGCGAGTTCGAACGCCTTTTGGCCGCGCTCGAGCCCGTATTTGCCTTGACGCATGCGCGAAATCGTCGGTTCCGAAACGCCGAGGATTTTGGCAAGGGCGGTGTTCTTGATGGCAAGGCGCTCCGCCGTGCGGATCGCAGCTTTTGTGATGACGCTTGATTCGCTGGGGGCGGAGTCGGAGCGCGGATCTGGACGCATTCTGACTTTCCTCCGAGC
>DATJYT010000500.1:0-2349 GCA_035499475.1 Xanthobacteraceae bacterium
GCCAAGGAGAGCGATCTGGCCTGGCGCGAATGGCCGGTCGAGAAGCGGCTGTCCCACGCGCTGGTGCACGGAATCACCGAGTTCATCGAGCAGGACACCGAAGCTGCCCGCAAGACTGCGGCGCGGCCGCTGGAGGTGATCGAAGGCCCCCTGATGGCCGGCATGAACGTGGTCGGCGATCTCTTCGGCGATGGCAAGATGTTTTTGCCGCAGGTCGTCAAATCCGCGCGCGTGATGAAGCAGGCGGTCGCCTATCTGATGCCGTTCATGGAGGAAGAGAAGGCGAGGAATCTCGCGAGCGGAGCCGTCGGCGATGGCGGCCACGGCGCCGGCAAGATCGTGATGGCGACCGTGAAGGGCGACGTCCACGACATCGGCAAGAACATCGTTGGCATCGTGCTCCAGTGCAACAATTTCGAGGTCATCGACCTCGGCGTGATGGTGCCTGCTGTCAAGATCATCGAGACAGCGAAGCAAGAGCGTGCCGACATCATCGGCCTCTCCGGCCTGATCACGCCCTCGCTCGACGAGATGGCGTTCATGGCGAGCGAGATGGAGCGCGAGGGCTTGACGATTCCGCTGCTGATCGGCGGCGCCACCACGAGCCGCGTGCACACCGCGGTGAAGATCGATCCGAACTATCGCAGCGGTCCGGTGGTGCATGTCAATGACGCAAGCCGCGCCGTCGGCGTCGCCTCCGCGCTGATGTCGCCGGACAAGCGCGAGGCCTATGCGAGCGGGGTCCGCGCCGAATACGCAAAGATCTCCGCCGCCCATTTCCGCGCGCAAGCCGACAAGAAGCGGCTTAAACTCGCGCAAGCGCGCGCCAATGCTGTCGCCACCGATTTCGCCAGGTCGCCGCCGAAGAAGCCGACCTTCCTCGGCGTCAAAAGCTTCGACGACTACGATCTCGCCGAGCTCGTGCCCTATATCGACTGGACGCCGTTCTTCCAGACCTGGGAGCTCGCGGGGCGTTTTCCCGCGATCCTCGACGACGCAAAAGTCGGCGAAGCCGCCCGCTCGCTCTATGGCGATGCGCGAAAGCTGCTCGACCGCATCGTTCAGGAGAAGTGGTTCAAGGCGCGCGCCGCGATCGGCTTCTGGCCGGCGAATGCCGTCGGCGACGACATCATGCTCTATGCCGACGAGATGCGGCAGAAAAAGCTCGCGACCTTGCACACGCTGCGCCAGCAGCTCGAGAAGCGCGAGGGCCGCTTCAACGCCGCGCTCGCCGACTTCATCGCGCCCGCAACTTCGGGCGTCCCCGACTATGTCGGCGCCTTCGTGGTGACCGCCGGGATCGGCGAGGACGCGGTCGCCGACCGCTTCAAGCGCGCCAATGACGATTATTCCTCGATCCTCGCCAAGGCGTTGGCCGATCGTCTGGCGGAAGCCTTTGCCGAGCGCATGCATGCGCGCGTGCGCCGCGAGTTCTGGGCCTATGCGCCGGACGAGGCGCTCTCCCAGGAAGAGCTGATCCTCGAAAAATACGCCGGGATTCGTCCCGCGCCCGGCTATCCCGCGCAGCCCGACCACACCGAGAAGGCGACGCTGTTTGCGCTGCTCAACGCGGAACAAAACACGGGCGTGAAGCTGACCGAGAGCTTTGCGATGTGGCCGGGCTCGTCGGTGTCCGGGCTCTATTTCGCCAACCCTGAGAGTTACTATTTTGGCGTCGGCAAGATCGAGCGCGACCAGGTCGAAGATTATGCAGCGCGCAAGGGCATGACGGTTGGCGAGATCGAGCGCTGGCTCGCGCCGATCCTCAACTACATCCCTGCGCAGGATCAGTCCACTGAGGCCCGCGCTGTGACCGAGGCGATGCCGACCACGGCGCCTGCATCCGTACCCGCCAACGATCGCGCGTCCTTTGATCTCGCCTCGCATCCGCCGGGCTGCACCTGCGCGGTGCATCTGATGTGGCGGAAGAAGGCGGTGGGTGCGGGGTAGAGCCACCCACTCCGCTGTCGTCCCGGCGAACGCCGGGACCCATACCGCGGAATCTCTCGACAGGGCAGTCTGATCGTCGTCCTTCGCATAACGAAGGCCTGTGGTTATGGGTCCCGGATTTCGCTCGCGTGCGCTCGCTTGTCCGGGACGACGTCGAATTATCTGATTCAGTTTTCAAACAGCCCACCCAGACACACCTTCGCATTCCCGCGGCGCGATCGCGCCCGGGTGATGCAGCAACGGCGTCCCTCGAAAAGCAGAGGGCGCAGGGAATGCCGGGTGTTGTGCTGCACCCGCAGCCTTGTGTGCGAAACAAAGAAGCACACAAGCGTAGTCACTACAGGTGAAGCCGAAACAAGCGACATTCCCTGCGCGATGGTGTTAACGGCTGCTTCGCGC
>DATJYT010000501.1:0-2651 GCA_035499475.1 Xanthobacteraceae bacterium
GTCGCGCAAGGGCTGGCGGAGCGGCTCGGCCAACAGGTTGTTGTCGACAGCAGGCCCGGCGCTTCGAGCGGCATCGCCATCGAGGCCGTCGCCAAGGCGCCGGCGGACGGCTACACGCTGCTGCTGGAGCTCTCATCGAACGTCGTCAACGCCGCGCTTAATCCCGGTCTTGCCTTCAACGTTGTGCGCGATATCGCCCCGGTCGCGTTCCTCGGCGGCAATCCGTTCGTCATGGTGATGACGCCGTCGCTGCCGGTGAAGACGCTTCCCGAGTTCATCGCTTATGCCAAGGCCAATCCGGGCCGGATCAACATGGCCTCGCAGGGCGTCGGCACCACGCCGCACGTCTGCGGCGAACTCCTCAAGATGATGACCGGCATTGAAGTCACGCATGTGCCGTATCGGACTTCGCTTATTCCCGATCTGCTCGCCGGGCAGGTGCACTTCTATTTCAGCCCGCTGCCGCAGCCGCTCGAATATGTCAGGGACGGCCGCCTGCGCGCGCTCGGCGTCAGCACGGCGGCACGCGTGCCGGTGCTGCCCGACGTTCCGGCGATCGGCGAGTTCGTGCCGGGCTACGAAGCGACCGGCTGGTTCGGCCTGGGCGGCCCGAAAGGCATGCCGGCCGAGATCGTCGACAAGCTCAACAGCACGACGAACGCATTCACCGCCGATGCGGCGGTCAAGGAGCGTCTGGCAAGTCTCGGTCTCGAGCCGCGGGGCATGACGACGGCCGCCTTCGCCGGCTTCGTCGCCGCCGAGAACGACAAGTGGGCGAAGGTGATCAAGTTCGCCAACATCAAGCCGGAGTAGGCGCGGCGGCACGCGGCCGCGCATGACGGCCATTCATGCTCATCGCCCCGACCGCGCCAGCGAATGCACCCAGCCCTGCATGCTTGTCGGTGTTGCTCGCCTCAGATGCAGGAAATGCGTCGAGCGAAACTCAGGCGGCCTAGCGCGCAAGGGACTAACATCTTCTTTCATCGCCTTTCCTCTCCGACAGGCAGGGGGCGGACGCGAATCCGCGCCTCCTCCAACACGACGACGGCACCTTGTCGAAGCGCTTCGTCGAGACTCGGAAGATTCGCCAGGAGCAGCGCAAGTTGTCTCCGTGGCCGGCGGTCAGTTCCGCGCCTGAACAGAATCACCGATGGTTGTCGATTTCCCCGCAATGCGAGCAACGCGCCAAAATCAGTGTCCGCCGAGATCAGAATTCGATCCTCTGCTGTCGCCAAGGCCAGGATCGTTTCATCGTCGGCCGACTGCATTCCGTAGTCACGCACGTGAACGGCCTCGTGGTCGACCTGGCGCAAGCCCTCCGCGAGAATTGGGGAGAGTGCGTTGTCGACGAGGAATT
Organism: Xanthobacteraceae bacterium; assembly: GCA_035499475.1. Lineage (GTDB taxonomy): Bacteria > Pseudomonadota > Alphaproteobacteria > Rhizobiales > Xanthobacteraceae > BOG-931. The sequence goes on from DATJYT010000501.1 coordinate 1,358, forward strand.
TCACGGAACCGTCAGCGGCAGTTCGCGCTCGCGCACGGCATCGGCAGCGTAGTGCAACGCCTCGTAAATGTCTGTTCGTTCCAGATCAGGGTAGGCGGCGAGAATTTCGCTCTCGCTCATGGCGTCGGCCACCATTCCGACGATGGTGGCCACCGGAATGCGTAAGCCACGAATGCAGGGAACGCCGCCCATCTGGTTTGGATCGGTGGTTATGCGCGTGAACTTCATGACCTTAGCCTCCGCGCACGATTGTAAGGCCTTAGATGCCATCCGCCAAACCAGTCAAGATGCGGCTCGCGATCCTCCCGGCAAGCGGGGCCACGCAGGAGATCATCGCCCCGACCGCGCCAGCGAATGCACCCAGCCCTGCATGCGCTTCTTGGCGTTGGCGATATCCTGCTTGGAGAAGAAGTCCTCGGGCTTGACCTTGTCGACCGGATAGACCGGGCGCAGGAAGTCGCTCTCATATCCAAAGGGAACAGTGGCATCGATGCCCATGCCGCCTTCGAACTGCGTGTTCGATGCGGTCCACTGCCGCTCGCCGGCGGTCATGCGCTCGGCCGGCATGAAGGTCTGGCCGCGGCCGCCCGGGATCGGATTGAGAATGTCGGTCTTCGGATTGACCCGCGTGGTCAGGCACCACATCACGTCGTCCATCGAATAGGGATCGACGTCCTCGCTGACGGCGATGGCGAGCCGCATGCCCTGCGAGCACGACAGCGCGGCGGCCATGAAGTTGCGCTGCCAGCCTTCGTCGATCTGGTGGCGCTTCTTGACCTGGATGATGCAGCCGCCCCAGTCGGTCATGCAGTAGGGGATCACCACGTTCTGCACGATGCCCGGCTGCAGCCGGTTGCACAGCTCGTAGATCGCCGCCTCGCGCACCGTGGTGTCGATGTTGTGGTCGTCGAGCATGTGAACGCCGAGCGCGAAGATGATCGGCTTGGTCTGCGGCTTGCGCATGGTGATGGCGGTGACGTGGAAGGTCGGCGCCTTGTAGGACTTGCCCATGTAGCCGGCCCATTCCGGGTGGAAATGGTAGCGGCCCTGCACGCCGGCATCTTCCGCCTCCTTGGTCTCGAAGCGGCGATCGCGCGGATTGACGTAGCCTTCGAGCACCAGTTCGCAATCGGCAAGCGCCATGGCGTCGACGGTGCGCGCCTTGACCAGGCGGATCGGCGCGCCCTGCACCGCCGACGCGATGCCGATCTCGTCGCAGCCCATCGGCAGCACCGCGTAATCGAAGCCCGCGCCCGCCATCAGCGTGCAGGCCGGCGGCACGCCGAAGCACATG
>DATJYT010000502.1:0-13079 GCA_035499475.1 Xanthobacteraceae bacterium
GGACAAGATCATCGTCGGCGCCGCCGGCGGCGATCGCGGCGTGCGCGACTGGATCGCCGGCCTCGATGCCGCGACCGGCAAGCTCGAATGGCGCAAATACGTCGTGCCGGCGCCCGGCGAGCCCGGCAGCGAAACCTGGAAGGACAAGAACAATGCCTGGCAGACCGGCGGCGGCGCCATGTGGGTCACCGGCACCTACGACGTCGCCAGCAACCAGGTGATCTGGGGCACCGGCAATCCAGTGCCGATGTTCGATTCCACCTACCGGCCCGGCGATAATCTCTTCACCGACAGCGTCATCTCCTGGAATCCCGATAGCGGCAAGATGAACTGGTATTTCCAGTTCACGCCGGGCGACCATTGGGACTACGACGAAGCCTCGACCCACATCCTCATCAACGGCCAGGTCGACGGCCAACCGCGCACGCTGATCACCCATTCGGGCCGCAACGGCTTTCTCTATACGATGGAGCGCGCCAACGGCCAGATGCTGATGGCGAAGCCCTACTTGCAGAACATCAACTGGACCAAGGGCATCGATCAGAAGACCGGCAAGCCGGTCGAATACGTGCCGAACGCCGACGTGCAGATGTATGCGGGCACGGCGACGCCGACGGTGCAGTCTCCGACCAAGACCATGTGCCCCGGCCCCTCGGGAGGCAATAATTTCTGGCCGTCGAGCTACAGCGCCAAAACCAGGCTCATCTATATCCCGACCGCAACGCCCTGCGTCGACCTCACCCAAAACCCGGAGATGAGCAACAAGCAGAACGACTGGAAGGGCGGCGCCTATAAGCAGACCGAACGCTTCGAGTCCGAGCTGATCGCCGCCAACCCGCTCACCGGCGAGATCGAGAAGCGAATCCACATCCCCTATCCGAACTACAGCGGCGCGCTGTCGACCGCGGGCGGCGTGGTGTTCACCGGCTTCACCGACGGCACCTTCGCGGCCTACGACGACACCACGCTGGAGCAACTCTGGAAGATCAATGTCGGCTCGGGCTTCAACGCGCCGCCAATGACGTTCGAGGCCGACGGCAAGCAGTATGTCGCGATCCTGTCGGGGCTCAGTCGCATCGCCATGGGCAAGTTCGCGCTGATTCCCGAACTTAAGCAGCAGCGCAACCAGACCATGCTGTTCGTGTTCGGGCTGTAGCTCGTCGTCATTCCAGGGGCCGGGCGGAGCGGCGCGACTTTCTTCGACCTCTCCCCGCGCGCGAGACTTCGAGCGAAGCGGCACTGATATAAAGGTATTCAAGTTTGGCGCTCAATTCCGGGGTAAATCCGTATTCGACGCCACCGCCGAGCGCGAGGCCGGCCTGACGATTGCTGCCCGAGCAACCGACTATGATGGAGCCGCAGGTTCCGCCACCCGAGACGGGCGTCAGCGTCGTTTTCGCTCCGAGCAATGCCAAGCCTCCGGTTCCACAGATTAGCCAGTTGTTGTTGGCATAGCCAACACGCGCCCTCATGGTGCTTTCCCAATCGATATTTGTCTGCGCGCTGACGGCGCCTAGGGGGATACCCCCGATTGTTAGATTATCAACCGTCGAGCCCTTGATGTTGGCCCAATCGAGATCCGCTTCGAGGCCTAACACTATGTGGGCTGCTTGAATTTGCGCGCCGAAACACCTGCTCACCGCGGTTGTCGCACTGGTCCGATCTGCGGCACTCGCACCGGCTTGGCCATGCCGTAAAAAACTACAACGCCTTGGCCGCCGCAGCGCGTAGACAGCGCGTCGGGAGGCTTGCCGTAGCACGTGTCCACGTCCTGCCAGTTGTTCGTCACCCAAACGTCCCCGGCAGGATCGATGTTTATATCGACCTGCATCTGTAGACCGCCGCCAACGTACCCGCCGGGTGGCGAAATCTGGTCGCCAGTCTTGAAGCCGGGTGGGCAGTTCTCGGTGCGAGTGCCGCAGAGCTGCACAATCGGACTGCTAGGCATGGCGAAGTTAGAAATCCAGACGTTGTCGTTGCCGTCCACTGCCACCGCCCAAGGCCCCGGAAGACCGCCGCCCTTGAACGGAGAGCCCGGAAATGGGGTGCCGTCCGGTTTCAGTAGCGTGACGCTGCCACCGCCACCTTTTTGTTCAGACATCGTCTTTGTTAGGAAGTCGGCAGCGGAGGTCACACCCTCCAGTTTCAGGCGCACCGCCATGTCGGCCAGATGAGCCATGCCTAACAGTCCGGTGCCGAACCGGTTGGTGACCCAGACGTTGCCCTGGCTGTCGATGTTAAGACCGCTGTTGTTGATCCCGGTCTTGAAGGTTTCGACCTTGCTCGGATCGGCAGCCAGAAAGCGAGTGACTTTGTCGTTGCCGTTGGACACCCAGATGCGGTCCTGCTGGTCGATGGCGAGGTGAAATGGCGCCAGAAACGACTTGCACGGCTCCGCATTGTCGCCCTCGCAAACGATCCGGCCCTTGGTTAGATCGCCCTTTGGGAAGTAGACGAGTTGCCTCTTTTCGACGCCAAGAACCCAGACATCGCCGCTCGGCGTGACGATAACTCCCTGCATCAGCCCGAGCTTGCCATCGAACGTGATCCCCTCTGATGGCGTCAGCGGCTTGCCGTTCTTGTCGAATACGACAATCGCCTTGCTGCCATAAGTGGTAAACCAAGCGTCGTCCTTGGCATCGACAGCCGCGCCAAAGGTGCCGCCTTCCATCCCGCCGCCAGTGAAGCCCGTAATATTCGGTGAGATAGGGCGCCCGTTCGGTGCGAACTTGGTGGCGTGACCCTCCCAGAGGCTATCCTGCCCCTGCCAACCGACCGTGAAGTTGTCGCCAACCCAGAGGTTGCCCTCGCTGTCGAACATGGCCTTGCCGCCCGCACGATAGCCGCCGCCGTCGAACTTTAGTGGCAGCACCCACGCACTGGGCGCCCAGTTCAGGTACGGCATGTACGGAACAGGTCGCAGGTTCTTGCCGCTCGGGACCGGATAGAATTGGTCCAGAAGAGCGAAGAGCTTTTCTGGCTGGTACCAGGAATTGCGGGCAATGGATTGAGCCGCTGCCAAAGTGTCGGTGGCCACTTTGCCGTTCGGAGCCGTCGCCGCCGTAAAGAGATTGTTGCAAGCATCGGCCTTTACCCGCGTGGTGCAACCCGCGAGCAGGTCGGCCAGCGTCGCAAAATTGGCCATCGTCGGCGTCTGGCCACTATTGAGCGGGTCCGCAATAGCGTCCCCCCAGCCGCCCGTTTGAAGATCAACGAAGTTCGGCACATTGCCAGCTGCGATGCGCAGGCCGAGCGCATGACCCTTAATGGCGATGCCGTCAAGAAACTGCGCGTTCGTCCACACCGAAGCGACGGTCGTCATTTCATTGATGACAACACTCGAAGGTGGCTTGTTGCCCAGCACCGTCAGCAGGGCGATGGCCGGATTGTCGCTGCTGTCCTTGTTGACCGTGGCCACGCCACCTTTGGCAACCAAATACAGACTGACATCTGCGCTAGGTGTTTCATCGCTGCCGAGTTCAAAACGTCCATCACTACGGGTTTGTGTTTGAGCCAGTTGTTTGGGATCGCCTGCATTTGCTTCCCATAAGGTGACGGTGGAACTTGCCAGCGGACCGCCGCCCGCTTGGACCTGGCCTTCGATGTGAACGGCGGCCGCAGCCGGGTTACATGCCCAAAGGAGCAGTCCACACGCTGCCAGAACTACGGTTGTGCTGGCCTTACCAGTTTCAATCATGGGCAACTCTCCGCATTGAGAATGTCCCCCCGCGCATTAGGCAGCATTGAAGCGAGTTAGGGCACGCAATTCAACGGGCGGAATGGCGCTCCTGGCCTTCGCGTCAAATATTGGAGCGCGAGCAACTGTCAGCTTTTGGGCGGAAAGGGTCGTCTTATGCTTTTGGACTTTTCATCCGGACACCTTCGCCCCTCTCGCCCGATGGCAGGAATTCGATGCCCGCCTTGCTGAGCGTCCTTTCTATGGCGCTTATTGTGCTTACGCGAGAATCAACGGTCCCCTTTTCCAAGCGCGTTACGGCGTTTAGCGACACAATGGCTTTGTCGGCAAGTTGCTGCGGTCGTTGTCACCATAAAGCTGAACGGACTACTTGGTGACATCATCACCGCATCAGGCACGCTTGATAGAGCATTGCTTCGCGCTGGTGCGCATCGCCGCCCGCGCCTACCGCGTCGCTCTGCCGTTGCTGCGCTTCCTCGACCTCGTCGCCCAGTGCCTGTTCGAGCGGCGCCACGTCGCCTTGCCGGATCGGACAACGCCGCAGAGCGGCGCGCTATTTGGCCGCCCCCATCAGGTGGTCGGGCAGCCAAGTTGCAATCCCCGGAAAGAAGCACAGGATCACGATCGCCAGCATCATGCAAAGGACGTAAGGCAGAGTGCCCCACATGACCTGCGCCACCGGCACGTCGGGCGCGATGGCGTTGACGATATAGATATTAAGCCCTACCGGCGGATGGATGAGGCCGATTTCCATGTTGATGGTGAGGATGACGCCGAACCACACCGGGTCGAAGCCGGCGGCCGTGATGATCGGCAGCAGGATCGGCGAAGTCATCAGGATGATCGCGGCCGGGGGGATGAAGAAACCGCAGACCAAGAGAAAGATGTTGATGAGGAACATCAACACCCATTTGTTGGCATGCAGATCGGCGATGCCCTGGGCCAGCGTCTGCGTCAGATAGAGCGACGTAAGCATATAGCCGAACAGAACGGAGGCGGCGATGATGGTCAGGATCATCACCGATTCCCGCATCGTATCGCGCAGGATCATCCAGATCTGATCCGGCCGCCACAGCCGATAGATCATGATCGCCAGAACGAGGCACAAGGCAGCACCGACGCCTGCCGCCTCGGACGGCGTGGCGATGCCGCCATAAAGCGCATACATGACGCCGACGATGATGACGAGAAACGGCGCAATCTTGGGGATGGCGACGAACTTCTCCTTCCAACTGTAGCGAAAATCCGCGGCATAAGAGCGAAAGCCGCTGCGCCAGATCGCGAATACAGACCACAGCATGAACAGCGTTGTGAGCATCAGCCCCGGCAACACGCCGGCGATGAACAGACGGCCGATCGAGGTCTCGGTGGCAATGCCGTACAAGATGAATGTGACCGAGGGCGGGATCAGAATACCGAGCGTTCCGCCGGCGCAGATCGATCCGGTCGCCACCTGATCGGGATAGCCGCGGCGACGCATCTCCGGAATTCCCATCTTGCCGATCGCCGCGCAGCACGCCGGCGATGACCCGGTCAGCGCCGCAAAGATGGCGCAGGCTCCCAGATTCGAGATGACCAGGCCTCCGGGCAGACGATAGAGCCAGCGGTCCAGCGCCTCGTAGAGATCCTTGCCGGCGGGTGACGAACCGATGGCCGCGCCCATCATGACGAACATCGGGATGGCGACGAGCGTGAACTCGTCGAGGCCGGATACATAGGTCTCGGCCACGACGTGCATGCTCGCGAAACCCTGGAAGATCAGCAAGAACACGATCGAGATCGCGCCCAGCCCGAACGCCACCGGGATGCCCGACAGCAGGACCAGCAGCGTCGCGATCAGGACGAGGGCGCCTTGCGTCGTCGGGCTCATGCGTGAAACCGATCCTTGGCGAGGCCGAACGGCGGCGTGCGGCCCGTGACCAGACTGAGGAGTTCGGCAAAATACTGCAGCACCAGGAGGCCGAGGCCGACCGGCATCGAGAAATAAGGCACCCAGAGCGGCGCCCGCCACACCGTGTCGGAATGCCAGTCCTTCGACCAAGCCTCGTACCAATAGAGCGTGCAGAGGATGAACAGCAAAATGCAGAAACCGAACGCGAGCAGACTCGTAAACAGCGCCAGCCAGTAGCGCGCACGCGGCCCGACGTGCAGCGGCAGCACGTCGACGTTGACGTGGCCACGAGTCATCAGCACGTAGGCGCTGCCGATGAAAGTTGCGGCCACGATGCAGTAGGTGACGACGTCGATTTGCCAGATTGTAGTTCTGTCGAAGAAATAGCGCTCGATCACCATGTCGCAGATGACGAGCACGCCAAGGCCTATGAGAAAGGCGGCGAAGACCCCCGCGACGCGCGACAGGAAGGCTACGGCGCGAATGTAAGCGTCCATGGTCCGTCGTTGCGCTGTGGCTGCCGCAAAGCGGCGCGGTGGCCGAACGGCAACAGGTTGGCCGGCGGCCAACCCTGCCAACTCTTTGGTGCCGAGGTTATTTGACCGACAGCGCCTCGTCGATCAGCTTCTGGCCGTTGGGCACGTCCTTGTCGAATTTCGCGTATGAGCTCTTTTTCGCCAATTCGACCCACGTCTGATAGTCGGCACTGCTGAGGCTTACGACCTTGACCTTGTGGCTCTCGAAATCCTTGACCGCTGCGCTGTTCACCGCATCGGCCTTGCCCTCGTAGTAGGCCTGGGCGTCCTTTCCGGCTTTGATGACAGCGTCCTGCTGCTGCTTGTTGAGCTTGCCGAAGCTCATCTTCGACATCAGCACCGGCTCATACATGAACCAGAGCGCATTATCGCCGGGCGCGGTCAGGCAATCGGTCACCTCGTAGAGCCGCGTCGAATCGAACGTGCCGAGGCTGGTGTCGGTTCCGGTGACCACTCCGGTCTGGAAGGCATTGTAAATTTCGTTGGACGGCGGGCTGACGATGCTGGCGCCCGCGGCCTGCCACATCGCCGCGAAGGTCGGACCGGCGGCGCGGAATTTCATTCCCTTGATGTCATCGGGCAGGAGTATGCATTTGCCCTTCGCCGCCATTCCACCTGCAAACCAGGCGTCTGAGAGCACCATGACGCCGTTCTTCTCGATTTCAGCGCGAACGTCGGTCATGAACTGGGAAGCATTGATGCGCTTGGCGCGGTCCTGATTGCGGATCAGTCCGGGCATCAGTGTGGCGCTGAACGTCGGCACCTTGCCGCTCGCGTAGTCGAGCGGAAACAGCGCGATGTCGAGTTGACCGTTGACCATGGCGTCCCACTGCTGGTTCGGCTTGAACAACGAGGCGCCGGGATAAACCTGCACGGTGAGATCGACATTGGCCGCCTTGGCCTCCTTGGCGATCATCTGCACCATGTCGTCGCGCACATCGCCCTTGCCGCCCGGAAACTGATGCGAGGCTCGCAGCACCGTTTCGGCTTGTGCGCTGACTGACGTGGCAAGAACCACCGCTATGATCAGGCAAGTTGTCTTCATTCTCATTGACGCTCCCCTCCTTGGTGTTCGGGGCGGCCGCCTGCGGCGCCGTCAAGAGTCATGGAACGGTAACCGCTCGACACAGTCAAAGCCCAGATCGTCGCGGGGCATATTGCGGTGCAACAGGAACCGTATGCGCTTCGACCGGCGCAACGCCCGTCACCCTATGCGGCGGACGATTTTTGCTTGATGCCAAGCTCCGCCACGATCGCATCGACGATTTCGCGTGGATGCGGCACGATCGAGACCACGATCGCCCGCTCGTCCGGCGCCGGCTCTTCGAGCGTCGCGAACTGGCTGTCGAGCAGCGAGGCCGGCATGAAGTGATCGGCCCGCGCGGCGACGCGCCGGGCGATAAGATCGCGATCGCCTTTCAGATAAACGATGCGCACGTCGCGGCGCGGACCGACGAGGATGTCGCGATAGGCGCGCTTGAGCGCCGAGCAGGCGACGACGCCGTGATCGCCGAATTGATGGACGTTGTCGATCCAGGCGGCGATGCGGCGCAGCCAGGGCCAACGATCCGCGTCGGTGAGCGGCTCGCCGTGGTGCATCTTTTCGACGTTGGCTTGCGGATGGAACCAGTCGCCGTCCTCGTAGATCCAATGCAGGCGATGGGCGAGCATCGCGGCGATGGTGCTTTTGCCGGAGCCGGAGACGCCCATCACCACGATGACGGAGGGAACGTCTTTATCCGCAGTCATCATGTCGCCCCTTCCGGCGCGGCGGCGCGGTCGAGTAGCCAGACGAGCTCGCCGTCGGCATAAGCGCGCGCCGCCGGCAGGTCCTCGCCGGCAAAGACACGGTGCACGATAGCGCGCTTCCCGGCACCCTCGATGAGGAACAGCATTTCATGCGTCGAAGCGAGCGCCGGCAACGTCAATGTAACACGCGGCACGAACGGCTCCATGCCGGCCTTGGCGACGCCGAGCACCCATTTTTCCTTTTCATTGAGCGCCGGCGAATTCGGAAACAGCGAGGCAGTGTGGCCGTCGTTGCCGACGCCCATGAGCACGAGATCGAACAGCGGCCGCGCCGGATCGAGGCGTTCCGCGCCGTAGAAGTTCTGCAGATCCTCGGCGTAGAGCCGCGCCGCGCCTTCCGGATAATTGGCGCCGGTCTCGATCGGATGAATATTCCGGCGCGGCGCCTTGACGCGATCGAGGAACAGCCGCCGCGCCATGCCCATATTGCTCAACGGATCAGTCTCGGGGACGAAGCGGTCGTCGCCCATGAACCAGTGCACGCGATCCCACGGCACTGCGCTGCGCCACGGCTCTTCCGCAAGCCGGCGGTAGAGTCCTTCGGGACTCGTGCCGCCGGTGAGGCAGACCGCCGCGCGCCCGCCCGCCTGCGTCACACGCGCCACGAGCCGCCGCGCCGCGGCTTCCGCCAAGGCACGGTTATCGTCGACCACGATGACCTGACGCCGGGTTTGAACATCCATGGCAGGTTCGCTCATGCAATTGCGCGCCAGCGGCGGCCGTCCTCGGCCAAAAGCCGGTCGGCCTCGGCGGGGCCCTCGCTGCCGGCGCGATAATTGGTCAGCCCCTGCCCGCCCGCCTCGCGCCACGCGTCGAGGAACGGCTGCACCACGCGCCAGCCGGCTTCGATGCCGTCGGCGCGCGGATAGAGGATCGCGTCGCCGATCATGCAGTCGTAGATCAGCGTCTCGTAGCCGGTCGAAGGCGCGCTGTCGAAATAATCCTCGTATTTGAACGTCATGCCGACGCCGCCGATGGCGATCGATGGCCCCGGCACCTTGGCGTTGAATTCAAGGCCAATGCACTCGTTGGGCTGAATGCCGAGCACGAGAAAGTTCTGCGCCAGCCGGTCGATCGGCGTATCGCGGAACATGGCGATTGGCGCCTGCTTGAACTTGATCGCCACTTCGGTGCGCTTGGCGCGCAGCGCCTTGCCGGTGCGCAGATAGAACGGCACGCCGGCCCAGCGCCAGTTATCGATCACGAGCTTGAGCGCCGCGTAAGTTTCCGTGGTGCTGTCGGGCGCGACATTCTTGGTGTCGCGGTAGCTCTCGACCGCGCGGTTGTCGATGTAACCTTCGCCGTATTGGGCGCGCACCGAATTGCGCAGCGCTTCGCCGTTCGTCGGCAACTGGATCGAATCGAGCAATTCCGCCTTCTCGGCGCGCACCGCGTCGGCGGCGAAGCGCGCCGGCGGCTCCATGGCGATGAGCGACAGTAGCTGAAACAGATGGTTCGGCACCATGTCGCGCAGCGCGCCGGTTGCGTCGTAATAGCCGCCGCGGCGGCCGACGGTCAGCGCCTCCGCGACCGTGATCTGCACGTGGTCGATATGGTCTCTGTTCCAGATCGGCTCGAACAGGCCGTTGGCGAAGCGCAGCACCAGAATGTTCTGGACGGTCTCCTTGCCGAGGTAATGGTCGATGCGGAATATCTGGTCCTCGTTGAGGACGCTGAGCAGTTTCTGGTTGAGCGCGCGGGCCGAAGCGAGGTCGCGGCCGAACGGCTTCTCGACGATGACGCGCCGCCACGCCCCGTTCTCCTGGCGCGCCAGGCCGGATTGTCCGAGATGACATCCGATCGGCGCGAAGGCGACCGGCGGCGTCGCCAGATAAAACAGCCGATTGCCCTTGGTGGCGCGTTCGCCTTCGATGCGCGCGAGCTCGCCGGCGATCTTATCGTAGGTCTGCGGATCATCGGGTTCGCCCTGGACGTAACCGACGCAGGCCAGCACTTGCCGGGCGACCGCTTCATCGACTTGGCGCGTGGCGAATTTGGGCAGGCTCTTCGCCAGATCGTCGCGAAACGCCTCGTTCGAGGATTCGCTGCGGGCGACGCCGATCAGCGCGAAATCCTTCGGCAGCAGCCCGGCGGCGCCGAGATTGTAGAGCGCGGGCACCAGCAGCCGGTGCGTCAGGTCGCCCGACGCGCCGAAGATCACCAGGCAGCAGGGATCGGCCGGACGCGCGGTGGTCGAAGCGGTTTTTGTCGTCATGGTTTGGCTTTCGCGCCGGGCTTGGATTCCGAATGAGCCTTCGGCTCGAGTTTGGGCTCGACCTTGGGCTCGACATGGGCGCCGAAACCCTTGCGCATCGCCGACAGGATTTTCTCCGCGAAAGTGTGGTCGCGGCGCGAGCGGAAGCGCGTGTAGAGCGCCGCCGACAGCACGTCGGCCGGCACCGCCTCTTCGATCGCCGCCATGATGGTCCAGCGGCCCTCGCCGGAATCCTCGACCACGCCCTCGAAACCCTCAAGCTGGTCGTCGGCCGCGAGCGCGCTCGCGGTGAGGTCGAGGAGCCACGAACTGATGACACTGCCGCGCCGCCACACTTCGGCGATGTCGGCAAGCTCAAGATCGAAGCGGCTGTCCTGCGGCAGCGCTTCGCCGTTGGCGTTCTTCAGAATGTCGAAGCCCTCGGCATAGGCCTGCATGAGGCCGTACTCGATGCCGTTGTGGATCATCTTGACGAAATGTCCGGCGCCGTTCGGCCCGGCGTGGATATAGCCGCGCTCGGCGCGGGGATCGCGGCCGTTACGGCCGGGCGTTCGCGGCACATTGCCGAGGCCGGGCGCGAGCGCCGCAAAGATCGGATCGAGGTGATCGACGATCTCCTTGGCGCCGCCGATCATCATGCAATAGCCGCGCTCCAGGCCCCAGACGCCGCCGCTGGTGCCGACATCGACGTGGTGGATGCCGCGCTCCTTCAACATCTTGGCGCGGCGAATATCGTCGCGCCAGAAGGTGTTGCCGCCGTCGAGCACGATATCGCCAGCGGCGAGAAGCTTCGCAAGCTGCGCGATGGTGTCCTCGGTGATCTTGCCGGCCGGCAGCATCACCCACACCGCGCGCGGTGAGCGCAACTGCTGCACCAGCTTGTCGAGCCCATCGGCGCCGGCCGCGCCGTCATTGCGCAACGCGGCAACCGCCTTGGCGTTGTGATCGTAGACCACCGCCTCGTGCCCATGCTGCAACAGGCGGCGCGTAATGTTGCCGCCCATGCGCCCGAGGCCGATGACGCCGATCTGCATGAAGAGCTCCGTTTCAGCCGAGCGCGCGCGTCACGGCGCCGCGCAGCGTGTCCAGGCCGGACTTCAAGTCGCCTTTGAGATGCAGCCGGAGCGCGCGGCGGCCGCGCTCAACCAGGACACCCATGTCGCCGCGCGCCTGGGCGGCCTTCACCACGCCGAAGCTCGCTTGCTGGCCGGGCACCGCCACATCCTGGGCATCGTCTGACGTGACTTGCAGAAAGACGCCGGTGTCCGGGCCGCCTTTGTAGGCCTGGCCGGTCGAGTGCAGGAAGCGCGGGCCGAATTCGAGGCAAGTCGCAACGTGGCGGCGATCGCGCACCGCGAGGCGTAACTGCTGCAACGGCGCGGCATTGGCGTCGTCGCGCGCAATATAGGCCAGCACCGCGAAATAATCGCCGCCTTGAATGCGCGCCAAATGCGCCTTGAGCCAGCTTTCGACGCTGCCATCGGCGCCGGCCTGGCGCAGCGCCTTGGCATTGCGCTCGTCGGCATAGACATCGACGGATTTGGTCGAGACGACCGGGGTCTCGGCCGGCAGCGCGCCGCTCTTTTCGAAGGCCGCCGTCAGCTCGCGGGTCTTGACCTTGCTCGCCTCGACATCGGGCTGATCGAACGGATTGATGCCGATGACCGCGCCGGCAACCGCAGTCGCGATCTCGAAGCGGAAGAATTCCTGGGCGATATGATCGATCGAGCGCTGGACGATGCGGACCACCGGATGCCCGACTTTCTCCAGCGCCGCGAGCTTCGTCTCGTGTGCCGCGTCGGCTTCGCCTGCAAGAGAAAGGTCGATGAAGAAACGGTCGTCGCCGTAAATCTGAGGCCCGCCGAGCGGCTCGCCATCGACGGGAATCAGACCCTTGCCGTTCTTGCCGGTGGATTCGGCGATCAATTGCTCTGCCCAGCCGCCGAAGCTCGCAAGCCGCGCCGACGCCAGGATCGTGACCTTGTCACGCCCCTGCCGCGCTGCCGCCCCGAGCGCGATGCCGAGCGCGGCGCCGGGATTTTCCGGCGGCGGCACGTCGAGGCCGCAGGAATCCATCATCATGCGCGCAGATTTCATAAGCTGCGCAATGTCGATTCCCGCGATCGCCGCCGGAACAAGCCCGAACGGCGACAGCACCGAGTAGCGGCCGCCAATGCTCGGCACGCCGAAAAATATCTTGCGGAATTTCTGCGCCTTGGCGCTCTTTTCCAGCGAAGAGCCCGGATCGGTGATGGCGATGAAGTGAGCGCCGGCCTTGTCCTCGCCGACGGAATCGGCGACGCGCTTGAAGAAGTAATTCTTCAGCACGTTCGGTTCGGTGGTGCTGCCGGACTTGCTCGACACGATGAAAAGCGTCTTGGCGAGATCGACCGCCGCCTCGGTCGCCTTCACCTGCGCCGGCACCGTGGAATCGAGAATCCGCAGCCGCGGAAAACCGTTCTTGGGACCGAACGCCGCAGCGAGCACTTCGGGTCCGAGGCTCGATCCGCCCATGCCGAGCAGCACCGCGTCCTTGAACCCGGCGCGCGCGATCTCGCCGGCGAATTCCGTGTAGCTTTCGAGCTGCTCGGCCGGGACGCTTTCGAGCCAGCCGAGCCACTCGTCCTCATCGGCATCGGTCCACAGCGATTTATCCTGCTGCCACAGCCGCCGCATGTTGCCGCGGGCGCGCCATTGCATAGCGGTCTGCTCGGCGAGCTTTTGCAAGCCACCGCCGAGCGCGATGGACTGCGTATCGAGCTTGTCCCCCAAGACCTTGGCCCTCTTGTTGGCGACGGCGGCGAGGAGCTTGTCGGCGGCCTCGGCGAACAGCCGGACGCCATCCTCGACCAGCCTGCCGGTGATGGCATCAAGCGAAATGCCGGCAGCGGCGAGATCATCCAGCACGCGCTTCGCGCCCGCAACGTCTTC
>DATJYT010000503.1:0-14442 GCA_035499475.1 Xanthobacteraceae bacterium
GCGGCGCTGCTGATCTCTTTGGTCCAACCCGGCATGGCCGCGTACCACACCAGGGCGTGTCCGCGCATCGTCATCCGGTTTGCCTCGGCGAAATCCAACACGGCGTCGGCGAAGCTGAAATCAAATTGGTCGCGCGCCGGACGCAGTCCATCCCAGAACAATCCGCCTTCTGGCGTCAATTGCTGACAATACGCTTTCAAGGCCGCGCGATAATCGGAGTCTTTCTCGAGCGCCACCCGATTGACGCAGGCGCCGTAAGGAACGCGCCGGATCAACGCGGACTCGGCATGGTTGATCCCCGACTTGCCGACGGCGAGCGCGGCGCCGCCACCCGCTATGACCTGTCGGCGTGAGAACATCGGGTTCCAATCGATTGCTGGCTTCCGCGCACCCTTGGCGCTCGAGCAATGGTTATGCGCGCAAATGGCGAGCGGCTTCCACACCGACAAATGCGGCGATCGGGTTAACCTTTATGACCGCAATTGCTTCGTTAATGGGCGCAGCCTGTGAGACCATCGTCGACATCCGCGGTCGATCCCGTCTCGGAGGCCTAGAGTGAATATTTTGGAGCTGACGCGCCTGGGCGCTCATCACGTCCGGAGTGCCGTTGCGGAAGAAATCTATTTGCGTACCGGGCGTGACGTCACGGTGCCGGTCTCGATCTACGCCGAAGCGACCGCACGCTGCAATTACAAATGCCCCTACTGCGAATATTGGCGAACCTTGAATCATCCCGGCGAAATGTCGATCGAGGAATGGAAGAAGGCGCTGATCGATCTCAAGAGTTTTATCGGTCACTATCACATCGAGTTCGCCGGCGGCGAGCCTTACATCAAGAAAGGCTTCGTCGATCTCCTGAGGTTCTGTGGCGAACAGCGGCTGAAATGGGGCGTCACCACGAACGGCGCAGCGTTCGGCAACGAGAAAGTGGTCGATTGGACCGTTGCGGCCAACCCATTCAACATCAACGTCTCGATCGATTCATTCGACTCTAGGATCCACGATCACTCCCGCGGCGTCGACGGCTCTCTCAACGACATCGTCGCCGGGATTGGCAAAGTCATCCGCGCTCGGGACAAGCATGGTTTTGACTTTCCGATCATCATCAAGACCGTCGTCCACAAACTGAATTTCCGCCAGATCCCCGACATGGTGAACTGGGTTGGCGAGCTCGGAGCAACGGCCCTCAACCTTCAGCCGGTCGAGCAGCACACCGAGGAAGCAAAAGGCGAATTCTGGATCGGACCCGACGATCTGGACGAGTTGATCGCCGTGAAGGACCGCTTGATTGCCATGAAGCGCGCCGGAGCGCCGATCCTCAATACCGAGCAGCTTCTCAATCTGTGGCCGAACCACTTCCGGCGCGAAAAGGCCCCACGCGAAGTCATGCCGTGCCGGGTGGGAATGCGAGACTTCTTCATTCGCGCCGACGGTCGGGTGGAAGTTTGCTGGAACTACCCGCCGATTGGCAATGTCCGAACGCAAACCGCGCGCGAAATCTGGTACGGCAAGGACGGCACGGAACGCCGCAAAGAAACAATCGCTTGCGAGACGTTGTGCCTGTTCACCTGCATGTCACAGAAGAACCTGACCGACAAGGTCGCAATGGGCCTCAAGCTCGTCGGCCGGCAAAGAGCCGCGTCCAAAATAGCAAGCTGAAGCCGACGAGCGGACGGTGGAATGGTCTCGGGGTCGAGCCGGCAATTGCGGCCGCCTCACCACGTTAAATATTTTTAATTCGGCTCCAATGCCTTGACCGGGCATTCTTCGCTCGCGAAATCTCACTTTGCTCCCTAAACCGTGACCCAAACGGAACTGGCACAAAACTTGTAGCTTGGGGTATATCTAGCCGATGAACTCTTCGACGGCGCGGCGCAAGCCCTGGCTGATGATCGTTTTGATTGCTGGGGTCGCCACAGCGGCGCTGGCCGGTTTTGCAATCATACGGCACGGCAAGTCGCAAGCCGCCCAGCCGGCCGGCCCGCCGGCAATCCCGGTGACGGCGACCGCCTCGATTCAGCGCGACGTTCCGATCTATTACGACGCACTGGGCACGGTGCAGGCGCTCAACACGATCGCCATTCGCGCCCAAGTGACCGGCAAAATCATCTCCATCGACTTTCGCCAAGGCCAGGAGGTGAAGAAAGGCGACGTTCTGGCGAAAATCGATCCGGCGCCCTTCAAGGCCAATCTCGACCAGGCGATCGCAAAGAAGGTCGAGGACCAGGCGCAGCTGGTCGCCGCCATCAAGGATCTCGAGCGGTTCACTACCCTGGTGAAAAAGAATTTCGAGACCCAGCAGAATGTAGATTTGCAGCAAGCGAAGGTTGACCAGACCAAGGCCACCATCGACGCCGATCAGGGCGCCATCGAGGCCGCGCAGACGCAGCTCGATTACGCGACAATCACGGCGCCGATCGACGGCGTCGTCGGCTTCCGCCAGATCGACATCGGCAACATCATTCACACCACCGATCCCAATCCGCTCACGGTGCTGACCCAGGTCAGGCCATGCGTGGCGATCTTCACTTTGCCGCAGAGCGATCTCGGGCCGGTGCGCGAAGCCATGTTGCGCGGCACGGTTTCAGTTCTGGCTTTCGACCAGAACGACAAGGATCAGCTTGCGGAAGGTCATCTCCTTCTGATCGACAACCAGATCGATCAGAGCACCAGCACGATCCGGCTGAAGGCGGAATTTCCAAACGAGGATGAGCGGCTGTGGCCCGGTGAGTTCGTCCGCATCCGGATTTTGATCACGACGCGCAAGGACGCGGTGACGATACCGCCGGTGGCGTTGCAGCGCGGCCCGGACGGCTTCTACGTCTGGGTCATCAAGCCGGACAATACGGTGGAGCAACGCCCCGTCGATGCGCTGACGGTCAATGACAGCACGGCTGTCGCCACGAAAGGTTTGGCCGCCGGCGAGCATGTTGTCGTCAACGGTCAATCGCGGTTGGAGGCCGGCTCTCGCGTCAATGTCCGCCCTGACAATCCGTCTCCGAGCGCAGCGCCGGAGCAGCAGGCGGAAAAGAAGTAATGAACATCTCCGAAGTGTTCATCCGCCGGCCGATCGCCACGTCGCTCTTGATGGCGGCCCTGGCACTGGTGGGCATCGTGGCATTTCCGC
The DNA here is from genome assembly GCA_035499475.1 of Xanthobacteraceae bacterium. Taxonomy (GTDB): domain Bacteria; phylum Pseudomonadota; class Alphaproteobacteria; order Rhizobiales; family Xanthobacteraceae; genus BOG-931. The sequence goes on from DATJYT010000503.1 coordinate 3,128, forward strand.
TGCTGCCGGTGGCGCCGCTTCCGCAAGTTGACTTTCCAACCATTCAGGTCAGCGCGACCGTGCCCGGCGCAAGCCCCGAAACCATGGCTGCGACCGTCGCCACGTCGCTCGAGCGGCAGTTCGGCCAGATCGCCGGCGTCAGCCAAATGAGTTCGGTAAGCTCACTGGGCTCGAGCGTGGTGACGCTGCAATTCGATCTCAACCGCAACATCGACGGCGCTGCGCAGGACGTTCAAGCCGCGATCACGGCGGCAGGCTCGACGTTGCCAAAGAATCTTTCGCAGCCGCCGACCTACCGCAAGGTCAATCCGGCGGATTCGCCGATCCTGATCGTTGCCGCCGACTCCGACACGATGCCCCTGACCAAGGTGGACGATTTCGCGGAAAACGTCGTCGCCCAGCAGATTTCGCAGATTCCAGGCGTCGCCCAAGTGGCGATCGGCGGCCAGCAGCGGCCCGCCATTCGCGTGCAGGTAGATCCGGCCAAGCTGATGGCGCGTGGGCTCACGCTTGAAGACGTGCGCAGCGCGTTGGCTAACGCGACGACGGACGCGGCCAAAGGCACCATGCTCGGCAAGGAACAAAGCTTCACTATCGCCGCCAACGACCAATTGACCGAGCCGGCGCCCTATGACGACGTTATCATCGCCTACCGAAACGGCGGGCCAGTGCGCGTTCGCGACGTCGGCAAGGCCATCGCCGGTCCTCAGGACGTAACGCTGGGCGCGCTGCACCGCGATCATCCCGCCGTCATGTTGCTCGTCTTCAAGCAACCCGGCGCGAATGTGATCGATACGGTCGACAACATCAAAACCGCGCTGGCGAGGATGCACTCCTTGATCCCGCCCGGCATCCATTTGGATACGGTCGTCGACCGCACCCAGACCATTCGCGCATCCGTCAAGGATGTCGAATTCACGCTGCTCCTATCGTGCGCGCTGGTCGTGCTGGTCATCCTGCTGTTTCTGCGCAGCATTCAGGCGACGCTTATTCCCGGCGCCGCGGTACCCTTGTCGCTCCTCGGCGCCACGGCGATCATGTATCTCGGCGGGTTCAGCCTCGACAACCTGTCGCTCATGGCGCTGACGATTGCGGTTGGTTTCGTCGTCGACGACGCCATCGTCGTCGTGGAAAATATCTTTCGCCATCTCGAGGCCGGCACCACGCCGCTGCAATCGGCTCTTAAAGGCGCCAAGGAGATCGGCTTCACCGTCGTGTCAATCAGCATTTCGCTGATCGCAGTTTTCATTCCGCTGCTGCTGATGAGCGGCATCGTCGGCCGCCTGTTTCACGAATTCGCCATCACGGTTACCGCGGCCATCTTCGTCTCCGTCGTGGTTTCCCTGACATTGACACCGATGCTGTGCTCACGCTTCCTGGTAAGCGAGCATGACCGCGAGCATGGCCGTCTCTACCGCGTGATTGAAGCCGGTTTCGATTACCTGATTGCCGGCTATCGCGCCGGTCTCGACTTCGTGCTCGATCATCAATTCCTGACATTGCTCGTGTTCCTGACGACGATGGCCATCACCGGAGTCATGTTTGTTCTCATTCCAAAGGGCTTTTTTCCGACCCAGGATATCGGAATGATCATGGGCATTTCGGAAGCGGGCCAGGACGTTTCACCAGAGAGAATGAAGGAGGTCCAGCGACAGCTTTCCGATGTGCTTGCCAAGGATCCCGATGTCTCCGACTTCGGCTCGTTCTTCGGACCGAGCTACGGCAATACCCAAAACACCGGCCGCTTCATCATCGGCCTCAAGTTGCGCGACGACCGCAAAGCGACCGCGTCGCAAATTATCGACAGGCTGCGACCGAAGCTCGCGAGGATTCCTGGCGCCAGGCTGTTTCTGCAACCATCGCAGGACATCACGGTCGGCGGACGCATCGCGCGTGGACAATTTCAATACGTCTTGCAAGATCCCGATCTGCACGAGCTGAACACTTGGGCGCCTCGCCTCGCCGCCAAGCTGAAAACGCTGCCGCAGCTCGCCGACGTCGCCAGCGACGTCCAGAACTCCGCACCGCTGGCCACGATCACTATCAATCGTGACGCCGCGTCGCGCTTCGGCATTCTGCCGCAAGTTATCGACGACACGCTCAACGATGCTTTCGGCCAACGACAAGTGACGCAATACTTCACCAATAATTCCTATTACGTAGTTCTCGAAGTCCTGCCGGACCTGCAGGGAAGCACGCAGACCCTCGACCACATCTACGTCAAGGCGCCGACGACCGGACAACTCATCCCGCTCTCCACACTGGTTAGCGTCGATACCAGTCACGTCGGACCACTGCTGGTATCGCATTCCGGTCAATTCCCCGCCGTAACACTGACCTTCAATCTGCCGCCCGGCGTCGCGCTCGGCCAGGCCGTCAACGCCATCCAGAAGGCCTCGGAAGAAATTGGTATGCCGGCAACGATGATCGGCAGCTTCCAGGGCAATGCACAGGCATTCCAGGCCGCGTTGTCCAACGAGCCGATCCTGATCGCAGCATCGCTTGTTGTCGTCTACGTGATCCTTGGCGTCCTTTACGAAAGCTACATCCATCCGCTGACGATACTATCGACGCTGCCGTCGGCCGGCGTCGGCGCGTTGCTGGCGCTGTGGCTCGGCGGCTTCGACCTCTCAGTCATCGGCATTATCGGCATCATCTTGCTGATCGGCATCGTCAAAAAGAACGGCATTATCCTGGTTGACTTCGCGATCAGCCGCGAGCGCGCTGGTTTGCCGGCACGCGAGGCGGTGCGGCAGGCATGCCTGCTGCGCTTCCGGCCGATCACGATGACGACCATGACTGCTTTGCTGAGCGGCTTGCCGTTGATGTTCGGATCGGGTTCGGGATCCGAACTGCGCCAACCGCTCGGTTATGCCATGGTCGGAGGGCTCGCCCTCAGCCAGCTTCTCACCTTGTTCACGACGCCGGTCATCTATCTTTATCTCGATCGCTTGCAGTCTTGGCTGCGCGGCGAGAAAGAAGAAAACGCAGAGGCGCCGGAAGCGTTGCGGATTGCCGCGGAGTGAGCCGCGGCCGCAATCCAAAATTTGTTCCATCAAATTTCATCAACAAATCCTTCGGCGCGGCGCAATCCATTGCGGAACTGTGTGCACCCCCCTCGCGTTTTCCTTGCTGAGCGAAACGAGTAGCAAGAGGAGAGCAAAATGAAAAAGCTCACGCTAGGCCTTGTGACAACCGCGGCCCTGTTGACCGCCGCGCCCGCCGCAATGGCGCAGGTCGGCTTTTACGCGGGTCCGGGTGGCGTCGACGTTCAACTAGGCGGCCCGCACTATTACCGATATTACAATGGTTATCCGTATGGCGGTTATTATGACTACTACGGCGGCCCAGGCGTAACCGTTGGGGTCGGCCCCGGCTGGCACGGTGGTTGGCACCACGACTATCACCATCACTGGCATCGTTGATCGGTTCGCACCGACCGAACAAGTTTCTTCGGAGAAGGGCTCCCCGGAAGGGGGCCCTTTTTCATATCGGTCGATTTCGGCGCTTCTCGCACTTGCAGCGGCATTGGTTGCAGTGCAGCGACACTGCTTTGTGAAGTGGACAATGGGTGATCACCGCGGCCCGTCGTGAGATAATCCTAATGGTGACAAGCCTCGGGCGCCTTGCGGCCCCGGCCGCAGGCGCGGCCCGAACCAAAAAGGTTCAGGAGGGTACGCCATGGCCTACTCGCATATTCTCGTTGGCGCGAGCGAAAATCCGGCACGGCCGGTGATCCGCCGTATTGCGCCGTCCGATCTATTGCATGCGCTCTCCCGCGGCATCGATGATTTTGTCGCGATGCCGAGCCACGCGGTCTTCCTCTGCATCATCTATCCGTTGCTCGGCATTTTGCTGATCGCGTTGATGCTCGGAAACTCCATGTTGCCGCTCGCATTTCCGATTGCGGCAGGCTTTGCGCTGGTCGGGCCGCTTGCTGCTATCGGGCTCTATGAGCTCAGCCGCCGCCGCGAAGCGGGCCTGGATACGTCGTCGAGCCATGCCTTCGATGTCCTGCACTCGCCGTCGCTCGGCGCGATCGTGGCGCTGGGGCTGTTGCTGATGGCGATCTTCTTGATCTGGCTCGCCGTCGCGGAAGCAATCTATGTTGCCAATTTCGGCTACGCCGCTCCGACATCGATCAGGCAATTCGTGACCGACGTGTTAACCACGGCGGCTGGATGGAACCTCATCATTGTGGGCACCGGTATCGGCTTTCTGTTTGCTGTTGTAGTGTTGACTATCGGCGCAATCTCGTTCCCGCTGCTGCTCGATCGAGACGTCGGAGCGGCGGTGGCGATGCTGACCTCGATCCGCGTCGTCGTGGACAATCCAGCTACCATGGCGCTGTGGGGCTTTATCGTAGCGGCGCTGCTGGTGATCGGCTCTATTCCGGCGTTCCTTGGCCTGACTGTGGTCATGCCGGTGCTGGGCCACGCGACCTGGCACCTCTACCGCAGGGCGGTCGAGCCCGATCCCAATCCTCATCCGGACTACCGGCCGCGCGAGAAGGCTCCAAGATACGCCGCGGATTTTCCCGCTGCGCTGTTTCCGACACGACGGTAGCCGCGCCGCAGGAATCGACATACGGGCGCCCGCGTAGGCGGGCGCTCGCTTTGCCTGAAAGGTCGAATTTTGTTCGGCACCGTGAGGGCGGGCGGCATCCCCGCCGATTGCGCCCCAAGCCCAGCCCGTGCCAAACATTTGTCACAACACGAATTGAATTCGATCTGACGGTCGCCCCATCCCCATGCTCGACCTCGGACTTAGCTTCCTCGGCAGTGTCGCGCGCGATCCCAACGCGCTAGCAATCGTGGACGGCAACCTGCGCCTGACCTACGCCGAATGGTATCGGCGCATTTCCGCGCTGGTGGCGGGCTTCGACGCGATCGGCCTCAAGGCCGGCGACCACCTGGTCACAGTGCTGCAGAACCGATGGGAAGCGGCGACCCTGCACTGGGCCTGCCAGTTTGCCGGCATCGTCGTCACGCCGGTGAACTGGCGCTCGATGCCGGGCGAGCTTGATTTCTACCTTGAGGATTCCGACGCCAAAGCCGTCGCGTACGAAGACGCTTCGTCGACAGCCATCGCTGCATCGAGACGCGCCCGCGAGTTACCGCGGGTCGCGCTCGACCAAGCCCAACCGTCGGAGCTGACGTTCAGTGACTTGGTTTCCGGCTCCGCGCCAAACTCGGAGGCGCGTGCCAACGCCGAAGCCTGGTCGGTGATGCTCTACACTTCAGGCACTACGGCGCGACCGAAGGGCGTGCCGCGACGCCAGCAGGCCGAGCGTGCAGCGGCGCTCGCCCATGTGGCGCAAAATCTATACGGTCACGGCGAGCGGACGCTCGGCGTCATGCCGCTTTATCACACCATGGGCGTGCGCTCGCTGCTGGCGATGTCCCTCATCGGCGGCGCTTTCATCTGCCTTCGTCGCTTCGACGTCGCCGAAGCGCTGCGCTTGATCGATATCGAACGCATCAGCAACCTTTATCTCGTGCCGACGCTCTATCACGATCTCGTCCATCATCCGCTATTCGCCAAAAGCGACGTGAGTTCGGTGCGCAAACTCGGCTTTGCCGGCGCCCCAATGACCGATGGCCTGCTTAAGCAACTTCAGACGGCGTTCAAGCCCGATTTGTTCGTCAATCACTATGGCTCGTCGGAAGTATACACCTTCACAATCGATCAGAATGCGCCGGCGAAACCGGGATCGGCCGGCCGCGCCGGGATCAATCAAATGGTGCGGGTGGTCAAGCTCGCGGCGGCGTCGGTCGATGAAGTAGCCGCAGCCGGCGAAGAGGGTGAGATCATCGCACTGCTTGCCGGCGACGAATCCTTCGAAGGCTATTGGCGGCGGCCGGACGCCGACGCGAAGGCGCTGCGGCAGGGCTGGTATTTCACCGGCGACACCGGCTATGTCGACGCCGACGGCGATATTTTCGTCACCGGCCGCGTTGACGACATGATCATCACCGGCGGCGAGAACGTGTCTCCGGTCGAAATCGAATCCTGCCTGTCGCTGCACGCGGCGGTCGCCGAAGTCGCGGTCGTCGGTCTGCCCGACGAGCGCTGGGGCCGCATCGTCACCGCGTTTATCAAGCGGCGCGTTGCGGTCGGGTCGGACGAACTCGACGCCTTCTGCCGCGGCTCGGGCCTCGCCAATTTCAAGCGGCCGCGCCGTTATGTTTTCGTCACCGAAATTCCAAAATCGCCGGTCGGCAAGCTCCTTCGCCGCAAGCTCGTCGCTGGCGAATATGTGGCCGATCACGCCTCGCCGAACCAGGGAACCGTCGCATGAGCCCGTTTTCCGACCCACGTCTGCAACAGCTCGACGGCTTCCGCGTCGAGATCGATCCGGCGCGCGAGCGCGCCGATATCGTTCTCGACCGCCCCCCGCTCAACGTCATCGAAATGGCCGAGCGCGATCAGCTTCGTCTTGTGTTCGAGGCGCTGGACGGGGATGCGCGCGTGCGCATCATCGTCTTGCGGGCGGCGGGCCAGCACTTTTCCAGCGGCGGCAACATCGCGGGCTTTCTTGAAGCCTCGCCGGAGCATGTTTCCAAGCTCGCTTGGAACATCGCGGCGCCGGCGCGTTGCAGCAAGCCGGTCATCGCCGCCAATCGCGGCTACTGCTTCGGCGTCGGCTTCGAGATCTCGCTTGCCTGCGACTTCAGGCTCGCTTCCGAGACCTGCCTCTATGCGCTGCCGGAGCAGCGGCTTGGGCAGATTCCGGGCTCCGGCGGCTCGGCGCGATTGCAAAAGATCATCGGCATCACCCGCACCAAGGACATCGTGATGCGCTCGAAGCGCATTGCCGCCAAGCAAGCCTGTGAGTGGGGCATCGCTACCGAGTGCGTGCCGGACGACAAGCTCGAGGCCGCGACCGACGCCCTGGTCGAGGAATTGCGGGCCTTCTCGCCGCTGGCGCAACGCACCGCCAAGACACTGCTCAACGACACCGAAGACACTAATCTGGAAGCAGCCATCGAACTCGAGGGCCATTGCTACAGTCGGCTGCGCCAATCGGACGACTTCCGCGAGGGCGTCGAAGCCTTTCACGCCAAGCGCAAGGCCGTGTTTCGCGGGACGTAATCGCGTGGCGGATACTCAGCGGGATCAAGCACAATGAATGGAACGCCCTTCAAACTCGGAACATTTGGCAATCAGGAAGGCGGCGCATTCGCTGCCATCGTGCTGGGCGATGACGTCATCGATCTCGACACCGCGCAACGGGTTCATCACGCTTTGTCACGTACCGCCGCTCTGAGCTCCACAGCCGGCATCGACACGCTGTTGGAAAACTGGGATGCCAACTTTCCCGTACTACAGGAAATGGTCGCCCATATCGAAAAAGACGGGGTGCCTTCGGGGGCGGCTAAACTCGCAAATCTGCGCGCGCTGCCGCCCGTTGCCCGCCCCGGCAAGATGTTCTACGCCGCCCAGAATTTTCAGGAGCACGTCGACGAGATGCTGCGCGCCGGCATGACGCCCGCCAGCGGACCCAAGTTCACCGGCGAGAAGTCGACCTCACAGCCGTATCTGTTCCTCAAGGCACCGAGCTGTCTTGCCGGGGCCAATGACGACATCGAGATTCCGGTTGGCATGAAGAAGATCGACTGGGAGGCGGAGATCGCGCTCGCCATCGGCAAGAAAGGCAAGCGCATCAAGGCCGAGCGTGCGCTGGAACACGTCGCCGGCTTCATGACCACCAACGACGTCTCCTGCCGCGACCTGCAAATCCGCCCCGACCGACCTGGACTGCGCTCGGACTGGCTTCAAGGCAAGAGCCACGACAATTTCGCCCCGATGGGGCCATTCCTGGTGCCGCGCGTCTTCGTGCCGGACCACATGAATCTGTTCATCCGTCTCACCGTCAATGGCGAGATCAGGCAAAATGGCAACACGTCGCAGTTCATCTTCACGCCCGAGGAGCAGATCGAATACGCTTCCAACATTCTCACCCTCGAGACCGGCGATATCTTCAGTTGCGGCACCTGCGGCGGTGTCGGCCAGGGCACCAATACCTTCCTCAAAGCCGGCGATATCATGGAAACCGAGATCGAGGGCCTCGGCAAAATGCGAAATCGCTTCATCGCCCCAACTGCCACGGAGTAGCGGCGTCACTTCCTTGGCGATCAATCGCGGCGCAAGTTCCCTATTTTCACGCTGTAGGCGCGTTCAGGCGGCAAGGTGGCGCCGGTTCGCACGCCGCATCAGCCGACGCGCCATACCACCGAGCGAAAACACCGAGATGTCTTCCTTACGGTAGGTACCGGTGCCGAGGATTTCGCGCGCAACCATCAAGGCGCTTTCGACCGCCGGGCCAATGCCCTCGCCGAGGTCCACGCTGGCAAGGCCTGCTGCATCGCCGATCAGGAAGCAATGATCGCGCTTCACCTCGCCCGTGTGAGTGAAGAGGAAATAGGGGTGCCCGGTCTCTCGCAAATTGGCGGCTGTCGCCGCATCGAGCTTCTTCTCGCTCACCAAATCGTCGAGAAACCCGCGGAAGTGATCGTGGATGTTACTGCCGGACTTTCTGAAATAGCGCGATTTCCCGCCAAGGCCGATATTCACGAAGCCATCGCCTTTCGGGACGATCCACGCATAGCCGATCAGGCCGCGCCTGAAGAAATAGAGATGGCAGATATCGGGGCGCGCCGCATATTCGAATTCCTTTTCGAGCGTTGCGATCTGGCGCGACTTTTGCCTACTGTCCGGAAACATCGTCCGCCGCACCGGACACATGGTGCCGCCGGCGCCGACCAGATAGCGACACGCGTAAACCTCATCGACGATGTACCGATCGTCGTCGCGGCGGATCGATTTGACCTCGTGCTCGATGACTTCGGCACCCGAACGCGCCAGCAACCATGCGTCCAACTCGACCCGGCGGATCGAATAATCCGGTCCCGGAGTCGGAAACCAGTTCAGCGCCAGCGGCAGGCCGAAGAAATGCGTGCGGACGTCGAGCTTGATGATGGGATGCGGATAATCCGCCGGTGTGAATTCAAGGTCGCGCAAAACCTTGGCGGTGACCCAGCCGGCACACAGTTTGAGGCGAGGAAAGCAGGCCTTGTCGAGCACCAGCACGTCCCGGCCCTGCTGCACCAGATGCCGCGCACAAGTGCTGCCGGCCGGTCCGCCGCCGACGATAATGGTCTCGACGTAACGCACCGCTGCCGCTTGCTGTTACTCCGCCGCCTGCATTGACGGCGGCCGCATGGCTTCGAGGCCGTCAACCGCGGTTGCCGAGATTGTCGTGCGCACCATGGTGCGCGCCTCATTGGCGGGCCAAGGCCGGCCGCGATGCATGGTGGCGCGATTGTCCCACATGACGACGTCACCGCTGCGCCAGTGATGTTCATAGCTCGTGCCGGGCGCCGTCGCCGCGGCGGTCAGCTCTTCGATGAGTTTCACGCCGGCCGCCGCTTCCATGCCCTCGATGCCGTAAGCATGCGAGGCGATATAGAGCGCGCTTCGTCCGTTGACCGGGTTCTTCCACACCATGCGCCATAGTTGCGGCGGCAACGCCTTCTCTTCGGCGATCGCCAGGTCCGGATCGATCTTGCCGCGCGAATAAGCGTAGTGGTGCCAGGCAAAAGCGTTCTCGAGCTTCTTTTGCAGCGCCGGTTCGAGCCGCTCGAACGCGAGGCGCGTCGAAACAAACTCGGTTTCGCCACCGTGATCGGGAATGATCCGCGCCGACAGGATCGACGTCAGTGCCGGCACGCCCTTGAACGAGCTGTCGGTATGCCAGAGCTGGTTGGCCTTATTGCGCAGCGCCAGCCGATGATCGGCGGGCACGACCTTGCCGTCCTCGCCGATGGTGGTGAGGATGACGAAATTGGTGCCGGTGCCCAGCGATCCGACTTTGGTGATCTCGGGCGGACCGAAGCGGCGCGAGAAGGCAAGTTGCGATTCATTGGTCACATCCTGGCCGCGAAACACCAGGACTGAATGCTCCTCGAAAGCCGCTCGCACCGCCGCATAAATGGCGTCGTTTGCCGCGACATCCGCGATCGCCACGCCGCGCAATTCTGCTGCAAAGCCGGGACCCAGCGGGATGATTTCCATCGGGTATCCTCCGCGGATTCTTTGTCTGTGCGACTCTCCCCCAAAACCGCCCGGCAGGCAACCGCGCTCAAATGTCGAAGCGCGCCGCCACCTCGGGTGGAATCGGTTGCGACTTGATCCTCGTGGGATCGGCTGTATCGCGCGCAGCCCACACCCGCGTCTCACGGCCTTCGACGGCAAGCGCACCGCGCACCGTAAGCTGATGCTCGACATCGAAACTCGAACGGCGAAACTGACTAACGCGCGACATCAGTTCCACCTCATCTCCGAATTTGGCGGGGCTGTGAAATTTCGCACTGGCATCGACAAGTGGAATGCCGACGATGCCAAAGACATCGCTAAGATCGCGCGGCCTCACGCCAAGCGCGGCTTCGAACAGGCTCCAGGTACCCCAATCAAAAAATTCGAAGAAACGAGCGTTGAAAACGATTCCCGCAGGATCGCACTGACCCCACTCGATGGTGAATTGTCGCCGATGCAGCAAGTTCGCCATCGTTCAACACGATCCTGGTGCCGGGTCACTCGACCCGATCGAAACGCCCCTGAACGGCCAAGTCAAAAAACGCATATGCCCACAACATTTTGATCTATCAAAGCCAATCGATCAAAAGGCGGGTTGCCTATTTGGGCAGCAGGACTTTCCAGGATGCTAATCGGCTTTCCTGATAGTCCGCCAAAAAAATAGGCAAAGAGTCCTTCAAGGCCGGATTCAAAATGAGCGCGCTAGCGTGCGTAATAATGCAATTTCTCGAATCATTAAGTTGAATCAACGCGTTAAATCATATCGCTGACTGGCACGCTCCTTGCGATTTGTGACAAAGCGGGACGGTGCCGGGCTGGTCGCGCGTCAAACAGAGGATATCCCAATGGACAATTCAATTGGCGCGGTCGCCAGGCGACCGCGGGGCCGCCGTTGGCTTGCTGCCGCGGCCGGTCTTGCATTTGGGCTGCTGGCGGCACCGCACGCCAACGCCCAGGATACGATCAAAGTCGGCATCCTGCATTCACTCTCCGGCACCATGGCGATCAGTGAGACGACGCTGAAAGACGTGATGCTGATGCTGATCGACGAACAGAACAAGAAGGGCGGCTTGCTTGGCAAGAAGCTCGAGCCCGTCGTGGTCGACCCAGCGTCGAACTGGCCGCTGTTCGCCGAGAAAGCCCGCGAGCTGATCAGCAAGGATAAGGTCGCGGTCGTGTTCGGCTGCTGGACCTCGGTGTCGCGCAAGTCGGTGCTG
>DATJYT010000504.1:0-2519 GCA_035499475.1 Xanthobacteraceae bacterium
GGAAGCCGAACGCGGAAACCTTCGGCGTTGATCAAGTCGGCCTCGGCGGGCAGACAAACCAGATGCAGTTTATGACCGCCGAACAGGAGCTTCGACGCGAGCAGTGACCCGTAGGACGCACCCATCAGCAGGATGTTGTAGCTCGGCATGACGCACCTCCCGGAAAGCGAAATGGCCGGCCGCAACCGGCGTTGGAGCGGCGACCACTCGCCCTCCATCCCTGTGCGCCGCCAATGCTATTGGCCTCGCCGAGGCGATGCAATGCGGCCGGCGCTAAGATCAAAGTCTTAGCGCCGCGCGTGTTCCGTTGAGGCGGGAGCGGCTAGCTGCCGCTACTGCCGCCGAAGCCTGAACCCATGGGCGGCGGCCAGGATGGGGCCGGAGCCGGAGCGGGAGCAGGGGCTGGAGCCGCGGCAGGCGCCGGAGCGGGCTTCTTGGCCACAACCTTGCGCTTCGCAGCGGCCTTCTTCTTCGCTTTCTTCGGGGCCTTCTTCGCCGCCCGCAATGTTTTCTTCTTGCGCGCCGGTGCGGCTTTTTTCTTCTTCGCGGATTTCTTTTTCTTCGACTTGACCTTCTTCGCCATGATCGACCTCCCGATCTTGCTACCGATGAAGTTCCTCGGCCCCCAACCGCTTGGTTCCCAACGGGAGACCGTCATTGCGCCGGAGTGCGGGTGGACGCGATCCCCCGGTGGCCCAATCAATCAACTCGACCGTATGCACGGTCGGAAGCGCCGTTCCCGCCGCGAGCTGGGTGATGCAGCCGATATTGCCTGCTGCAATCACATCAGGACGCAATCTTTCGATAGTCCCGACTTTGCGCTCGCGCAACCGCCTTGCGAAGTCCGGCTGTAAAATATTGTAGGTGCCGGCCGAGCCGCAGCACAGGTGACCCTCGGGGACATCCTTCACGGTGAAGCCGAGCCTGGTGAGCAACTCCTTGGGCTGCCGCGTCACGCGCTGGCCGTGCTGCAAAGAACAGGCCGAATGATAGGCGACAATGAGGCTGGGCAGTCCCGGCGCGGCGTCGAGCGCGAGTGAGGACAGGTACTCGGAAATGTCCTTGGCGAGCGAGGAGATCCGCGCCGCGCGCTCGGCATAGGCCTGATCGGTGCGCAGCATGAAGCCGTAATCCTTCACTGTCGTGCCGCAACCCGACGCCGTGTTGACGATAGCGTCGAGACCCTCGATCGCCGACCAGGCGTCGATATTGGTACGGGCCTGGGCGAGCGCTTCCGCCTCGCGCCCCATGTGGAGGACAAGGGAGCCGCAGCAGCCCGCGCTTTCCGCCACCACCACTTCGATGCCGTGTCGGGTCAGCACGCCGATCGCCGCAGCGTTGATTTCCGGCGCCAACAGGTCGTTGACGCAGCCGGCCAGCAGCGCAACCCGGCCTTTGCGCGCACCGACCGCCGCAATGGTGGTCGGAACGACCGGGCGATGCGGCGGGCGCTTCGGCGCAAGCCGCATCATGGCCGCAAATTGCTTGAGCCCGATCGCCTCCAGCAATGGAGCGAATGGCTTGCCGAGCAACGCGCCGTAAAGCGCGAGCCGAAACCGCCGCGGATAAGGCAACGTCTTCGCCAAGAGCGCGCGAATGAAACGCTCTCCCAAAGGGCGCCGGTAGGTCTCATCGATATGGGCGCGGGCGTGATCGACAAGGTGCATGTAGTGCACGCCGGACGGACAGGTCGTCATGCAGGCAAGGCAGGACAGGCAGCGGTCGATGTGCTCGGTGACCTCGGCGTCCGCCGGCCGATCGTTCTCCAGCATGGCCTTGATGAGGTAGATGCGCCCGCGCGGTGAATCCAGCTCGTTGCCGTCGAGCACATAGGTCGGGCAGGTGGCGTTGCAGAACCCGCAATGCACGCAGGCGCGCAAGATTTTTTCCGCTTCGGCAATGTCGGGATCGGCAAGCTGCGCGAGGGTGAAGGAGGTCTGCACGGCTAGACGCCCGCCCACATGCGCCCGGCGTTGAGCACGCCTTGCGGGTCGAAACTCTGGCGCACCCGCGCCGTCAAGGCGGCGATCGCGGGCGCCTCGGGCGAAAAAACATTCACCGCGGCGCGCACCGCGGCCGGCGCGCGGATCAGTGTCGCGTGCCCGCCAGCCGACGCGACCGTGGCGTGAACGAGCGGCGCGTGCCCATCGCTCGACGCCGGCAAGGCCGCCCAGACGAGACCGCCGGCCCAATCGTAAAGAATTTCGGCATCGGCGGCTGCCACAAGAGCGTGCGCGACTTCCGCGCCGCGGGTCGGCGCCGTCGAGATGCGCCAGACGTCCCGGCTCCCCGATGGTCCCGATGCGGCGAACGGCGTCACGTCGCGGATCGCCCGCCACAGCGCGCGCGATGACGTTTCGTCGAGTGCCGCAAGCACGCCGAACGGCGCCAACAGCTTTTCCAGAACGCCCTTGCGGTCGGCAACAGACGGCGCGACGCTTTCAAGACGGAACGCCGTGATCGAGCACGCCGCCGCCGCCGTCTCGGCAATCCGCGCCGCAACGGCGCCGGGCAAATGC
>DATJYT010000505.1:0-17862 GCA_035499475.1 Xanthobacteraceae bacterium
GCGCTGGTCGACGTTGTCGATCATGAGCGCGATCGGCGTGCCGGTCGTCACCTGCTTGCCGCTCGCCTCGTCCACAAACACGCCGGAGAGAATCTTGACCGCGTCGGGCTCCTGGCGTTGCGTGGTGAAACGCGATTGGCCCGGCCGGCGTTTGTCGAGGTAAGGCTGAATGTCGCTCTCGGTCAGAGGAATGCGCGGTGGGCAGCCATCGACCACGCAGCCAATTGCCGGCCCGTGGCTTTCGCCAAAGGTCGTTACCCTGAACAAGTGCCCGAACGTATTGGACGACATCGCTGAACGGCTTGGCTGGAAAGAGCTTGCGCGCACACGATGCGCAACGACGCTGTATGGTTGAGTGCAAGATGCCGGGCTTGGTAGCCCGCGTGTTCCACCGGGTCAAATGCGTTGGAACGCGTCGTGCGGCCATCAATCGCCGCCTTACGTGTTCGCATCCGCGGCACAACTGACTGGAATTATCTCGCGCCTGCGAGATTTTGAGGCTTATTCGACCCGCCCTTTAGCATATGCGTTCATCCAGCATTCATCTCGCTGAACGCTGGTTAATGAAAACCTGAATATCCGTTAAGCTACGGAAAAATCAGGATTATTTGCCGTTTTTCCATTGCAGACACCGCCCACCTGTGGCATCGTCATTGGCGGTAAGGGGGGCGAAGGCCCGGGGACGAGACAAGCCGCGTCGCTAGAACTCAACCCTGCCGACGGTTCAACACGAACAAGGAAGTGCATCATGGCGAAGAAGCCGAAGAAGAAGAGCAACAAGAAGTCGAAGTAATTGACACACGCGCGAGCCTCGTATTGGGGCAGCGCTGTCAGCTTCGTATTTCGCGAGGTGCCTTGAGGGGCGCTTCGGAAAGCGGCCGGACCTAGGTTCGGCCGTTTTCGTTTTTGCTTCGGCCCCGCAACCACGGATCACGCGTAACAACTCATGGCGCCGTCAGCGAACACATAGACGACGCCATGCCGGACGTCTGTATAAGGCGCCTCGTCCTGCGGCACGATACCGAGGTCAGCCATCAGGACACGTGCAACCCCGCCATGGGCGGCGACAACGGTGTCGCGCGTAACGGCGGCATACCATTCGCCGACACGTACCGCGACGTCGCGATAGGACTCACCCCCCGGCGGCGCGAAATCCCACTTGTCACGATCGCGCTGCTCCAGCATTGCGGGTTCGCGGGCCCCGACTTCAGCGAGCGTGAGGCCCTCCCATGCGCCGTAAGAAATCTCGGCAAGCCGGTCGTCCACGTCGTAGCCGTCGCGGTCGAGGCCGAGATCGGCACGGACAAGCTCCATGGTCTGGCGCGCGCGCCGGAGCGGGCTCGAGACGTAGCAGAACTCGGCAGCGCCGCGGCCGTCGCGCGCGAACAGATCGCGCAACAGGCCGGCGCAGACAGCCGCCTGCTGCCGACCTTTCGCGTTAATCCCTGTCTCGTAGCGACCCTGCAGGCGATGCACGACGTTGAAATCGGTTTCGCCGTGCCGGAAGAAATAAACGACCGGCATGACCCTTTTCCGCTTGTCCCCGCGGAAGCAGGGATCCCGCGCATCCTTACTGGATTCCCACTTGCACCGGAATGAGGGGGAAATGCCCGCGCATCATTCCTTGCCAACGACAATGTCCGGCGCGTCGGGATGTTTCATCCCGACAACGTGATAGCCGGCATCGACATGATGCACTTCGCCGGTGACGCCGCGCGACATGTCGGACAGAAGATAGGCCCCGGCGTCGCCCACTTCCTCGATAGTGACGTTGCGGCGCAGCGGTGCGTTGTGCTCGTTCCATTTGAGGATGTAGCGGAAGTCGCCGATCCCGGAGGCTGCAAGCGTCTTGATCGGACCTGACGATATGGCGTTGACGCGAATATTTTTCATGCCGAGGTCGGCGGCGAGGTAACGCACCGACGCTTCCAGTGCGGCTTTGGCGACACCCATGACGTTGTAGTGCGGCATCCATTTCTGCGAGCCGTAATAGGTGAGCGTGAGCATCGCGCCGCCGTTCGGCATCATTTTCTCGGCGCGCTGCGCGACGGCGGTGAACGAATAGCAGCTCACCAGCATGGTCTTGGTGAAATTGTCCTGCGTGGTATCGACGTAGCGGCCGTCGAGCTGTTCTCTGTCCGAGAATGCCATGGCATGGACCAGAAAGTCGATCGCGCCCCACTTCGCCTGCACGGCGGCAAAGGCTGAATCGATAGTCGCCGGCTCCGTCACGTCGCAATGACCGATGACGATGCCGCCAACTTCCTGCGCCAGCGGATCGACGCGTCTCTTGAGCGCATCGCCCTGATAGGTGAAGGCGAGCTCGGCGCCGTGCGCCCGGCATGATTTGGCTATCCCCCAAGCCAGCGAGCGGTTATTGGCGACGCCCAGGATCAGGCCGCGCTTGCCCTGCATGAGGCCTGAAGTTTCCGGCATTCACCTGACCCCCAGTCGGTCGCTTCCGCCCTGCAACTTCCTATGGCATAGGCCCGTAGGGACCAGCAAGCGCGAGGCCCGCGGCGGAAAGCAGCCCGGGCGGCGGAATAGTCGGCGGCGCTTGGGGTTTTTTGAATACCGGCGGCAAGACCGATTAACCGTAAATCCCAACTGGCGGAGCGCGTGCTTGAGTGAATTCCGGGGCAGGATCGAAGCAGCCATTCCGGCCCTGCGGCGCTACGCGCGAGCGCTCACCCGCGACACCGAGACGGCCGATGACATCGTGCAGGATACTTTGGTGCGGGCATTGCGCTCGGAGCATTTGTTTCAGGGCGGAGATGTACGGGCGTGGCTCTATACGATTCTCACGAACCTCAATCGCAACCGGTTGCGCACATTGTCGCGGCGTCCGTCAATCTCACCGATCAAGGACGGCGATGCCTCGACCAGCGGACCGGACTCCGGAGGGCGCGACATCGGCCGCGCGCTCGACGAATTGGCCGAGGATCAGCGCTCGGCGCTGCTCCTTGTCGTGCTCGAGGGCCTTACCTATCGCGAGGTCGCCGAGATTCAGGGCGTGCCTATCGGCACGATCATGTCGCGGCTCGCCCGCGCGCGTATGCAGATCAAGGCCTATCTCGACGGCGAGCGCCCGGCGCTGCGCCGCGTGAAGTGACAGAGAGAAAACAATGACCGACCAGGACCGGACTATCACGCAGGACGAGCTCCACGCCTATGTGGATGGCGAGCTTCGGGGTGAACGGCTTACCGCGATTGAGGCCTGGCTCGCTGCGCATCCAGAGGATGCCGCACTGGTTGCGACTTGGCGCAATCAGGCGGAGCTTATTCGTGCGCGCTTTGGCGCGATCAGCAACGAAGCGTTGCCCGAGCAACTCAGCCTCACGCGGCTGGCGCAGAGCCGCCGCCGCAGCGTCGTGGTCATCGCGACCGCAGCCGTGCTTGCGGCCTTCGTCGTCGGCGGCATCGTCGGCTGGATGGCGCGCGGCGCCGAGGCGGCCACGCGCTCCGACCTCGACCTGTTCACCGCCGATGCGATCGAGGCCTACCGCCTCTATGCCGTCGAGGTCCGTCATCCGGTCGAAGTCCCGGGCGATCAGCGACCGCATCTGGTGGAATGGCTGTCGAAACGGCTGGGCTTGCAATTACGTGCGCCTGATCTCGACAAGATCGGATTAAAGCTCGTCGGCGGCCGCCTGCTGCCCGGGCCCACCGGACCTTCGGCATTCTTCATGTATGAAGGCCCCTCCGGCGAGCGCTTCACGCTTTATTGCGGCCGCACGGCAGACCGCGAAACCGCCCTGC
This sequence comes from Xanthobacteraceae bacterium, assembly GCA_035499475.1. Lineage (GTDB taxonomy): Bacteria > Pseudomonadota > Alphaproteobacteria > Rhizobiales > Xanthobacteraceae > BOG-931. The sequence continues at coordinate 3,760 of DATJYT010000505.1, forward strand.
GCTACACCGCAGGCGATCAGAACGGAGCCTACTATTGGGTCGATCAAAATCTCGCCTACGTGCTGAGTGGGCCGGCGGAGCGCGAGAAGCTCTACACTATCGCGCAAGCCGCCTACGATCAGATCGACACGCGCACCCCACCGCGTGGCGGCTGACGTTTTGCTGAATTTCGACTAGGATAGCCTCAATCATCCGAAGCGAAGAGAGCGACGATGAGCACCACATCGGCGGCCACGGCTAAGCGCCCTGCAAGTGCGTATGGAGCGATGCAATTCGTGCCGCTCAGCAAACACATCGGCTGCGAGGTCGAGGGCGTCGATCTACGCAAACCGCTCGCGCCCGACGCTGCCTCGGCGATCTACCAGGCCTGGCTCGATCATGCCGTGCTGGTCTTTCGCAACCAGGATCTGACACAGGAAGACCTGATTAGCGTGACCGGCATCTTTGGCGAGTTCGCGCCGCTCGGCCGGCCCGCCCATACACTGCCGAAAGGATTCTCAAAAATCCTGCCCAACATCATGTTGATCTCGAACATCCGCGAGAACGGCGAAACTATCGGGGCGCTGCCGGACGGCGAGATGATGTTTCATCACGACACGATCCACCGCGACGAGCCGCACAAGGCGACGCTGCTCTATTCCGTTGAGGTCCCAACCTATGGCGGCGATACCTTGTTCGCCAGTGGCACTGCGGCCTACGACACGCTCGATCCGGCGATGAAAACCAAGCTGGAAGGCCGCCGCGCGGTGAATTTCTACGTTTACAATTCGGTAAAGCGAAACGATAAGCAGGCCGTCGATGCGACCAGCCAGGCGGTGCATCCCGTCGTGCGGACGCATGAGGAAACCAAGCGCAAGGCGCTCTATGTCAATCGCCTGATGTCGGTCAAAATCGAGGACATGGACGAGGCGGAGAGCGACCAAGTCCTCAATTATCTGTTCGACCATTCGGAAAAGCCAGAATTCGTTTATGCCCACGTCTGGCGCAAGGGCGATCTCATTGTCTGGGACAACCGCTGCTCCAGCCACGCCCGCACCGACTTTCCATCCGATCAGCGCCGGCTTTTGCTGCGGACCACGGTGAAAGGTATGGGCAGGCCCTATTGACGCACCGTGCGGCCGCCTCGCGGGTTCCACGGCGTCAGAGCATCAATCCGCTCGCCAGATAGAACGACGCGACCATCAGCGCCGAGACTCTTCCTTGGGGCATAAATGCTGGAGGCGGCCCAGCATGATTTCCTCACACGTCGTCGCGCGCATGGGGCCAAAAGCGCCGATGCACCGCAAGGCCTTCCTCTTCGAGCAGTGGACCGATGACTTCGATCTTGCGATCGCAGCGGGCGAAAATTTCTTCACAGCGCATTGCGATGCCGGTGGCGCGCTCATAGGGCGCGCGTAACGCACGCATCGCCGGCTCGCCAACGCTGAAGACCAAGCGCCGGATATTGCACCAATAGACCGCGGCGGCGCACATCGGGCATGGCTCGCCGCTGGCATAGATGGTGGCACGGCTCAGCGCCTCCCAGCTCAGTAAGGCTGAGGCGGTACGCAACGCCTGCATTTCCGAATGCGCCGTCCAGTCGCGCGGGTCAACGCTCGGTATGCCTTTGGCCTGCGCGACGATCCGTCCGTCGCCGTCGGTCACAACGGCGCCGAACGGCCGCCCTCCTCGCACGACGGCTGCTTCGGACAATCTGATCGCCAGACGCAACAGTTCCTGATCGCGGCTCGCTTTGGCGCGCGACATCGCACTCCCTACGGATCGCATAGGATCCGCATCACATATCCTTGCGCGGATCGTAGGGCTTTTCGCTCTGCCACTTCTTCATCAGCGCATCGAGCTCGGCGTCGCTCTTTTCGGGCAGCGCGACGCGAACGGTAGCAAGGAGATCGCCACGGCCGGACTTGGCCGGAAAGCCCTTGCCCTTGAGGCGGAATGTGCGCCCGCTGTTGGTCCATGGCGGGATCGTCACCTCGACCGGCTTGTCGAGGGTCGGTACCCGCACTTTGGCCCCGAGCGCCGCCTCGTAGAGCGTGATCGGCAGATCGAGCCGTACATCGGTGCCATCAAGCTTGAAAATCGGATGCGGGGCAAGGTTGACCGTGATCAGCAAATCGCCGGGGCCGGCCTGCCCGGCCATGCCCTGGCCCTTCAGGCGGATGTGCTGGCCATTCGAAATGCCGGCGGGAATTTTGACATCGACGTCCTTGCCGTTCGGCAGATGCAAGCGCTGGGTCGAGCCATTGGCTGCGTCGGCGAGGGAGACCGACATTTCAGCCTGCACATCGGCACCGATCCCGAAATCCTCCGGCTCGAAGGTCGATCCTGCGCCGGCACGGCTGCCGCGCGCACCCGCAGCGGCACCAGCGCCGGCCGCTCCGCCAAAAGCCTCCCGCAAAATATCTTCGAAGCCGCCGAAATTGCCGGCGCGGCCTCCGCCACCCCGGGTGGTCCGCGTGAAGCCTTCCGGGCCAAAGCTGAAGCTTTCGAAGTTCGAGCCCTGCCCGAAGCCTCGTCCGGGGCCGGCACCTCCGCCGCCACCGAAGCCCTCATAACCTTGGAAGCGCGGCTTGCCCTCGGCATCGATCTCGCCACGATCGAAAGCCTTGCGCTTATCTTCGTCGCTGAGGAGTTCATGGGCCGCGTTTAGTTCGGCAAAACGCGAAGCCGCCTTCGGATCGTTCTTGTTGGCGTCCGGATGCAGCTTCTTGGCGAGCTTGCGGTAAGCGCTTTTGACGTCGCTTGCACTCGCCTTGCGATTGACGCCCAAGACCTCATAGGGATCACGCATCCCCGGCGACTCCGCTTCCATTTTTCAGGCCGGGCCCACCCGCCCCACGCCGCTTAATGTGGGATGAGAGCGGCCGCAGCGCAATGCAGCGCCGAATCGGCGCGCTTCGGCGAAGATGATAGCCCGATCAGGAGCGGCTGAGGGGTTTCAGAGTTTTGACTTCCCACTTGCCCCGGCCGGTCCGGCAGGCCGAGCCCTGGAGCCAGCTTTGCGTCTCGCCGTGGACGTAGCTCGCCAGGAAATCGCGGCACGGGAAGCCGCCCTCGCTGTAGGATGTCGCGAGAGGCGTGATGTTGCCGCCGGCCCCGGTGCTCGGGTTCTGCCACGGCACGCTTGCGTCCTTGCCGCCGCGCGCCACCACCTCGGCGGCCACCGCACGGGCATAGGCGAGATCGACTTCTGAAGGCTGCCAGGCGTCGGACGCATCGGCGACCTTTTCGCCAGAGCGGACGACGGAACCGGTTGTCTCGGCGTCGGCGTCGTCCTTGGAGAGGAGCGAGTGAAGCTGAAAGGAGCAGCCCCCGGCGGCAAGAGCGCAGATCAACGCCGCAGCGCCGCCGAAGCGACGCAACAGCCAACATAGGCGCAGCGCTCCGGTTCCCCTATATAAAGGCCGGCGGCTCGCATCCTCCTCGCCCCACGCGAACAATCGGGTACCCCACGGAATGACCGATACGGCGCCGATAGAACACCATGCATGGTTAACGGGCGGTGACTTCACCGAAGCAGACGAGCCGTTGCGACTGTTCACGGCCTGGTTTGCCGAGGCCCGCAAGACCGAGCCGGTAAACCCCGACGCCATGACGCTCGCGACCGTCGGTGCCGACGGCACCCCCAATGCGAGGATGGTGTTGATGAAGGCCTTCGATGAGCGGGGTTTTGTCTTCTACACCAATACCGACAGCGTGAAGGGCCATGAGCTTGCCGAAGCACCGAAGGCGGCGCTGACGTTTTATTGGAAGACGTTGCAACGGCAGGTCCGCGCTCGCGGCAGCGTTGAGGTGGTGTCGAAAGAAGAAGCCGATTCCTATTTCGCCACCCGCTCGCGGATGGCGCAGATCGGCGCCTGGGCCAGCAAGCAATCCTCGGCGCTGGAAAGCCGTCTCGCTTTCGAGAAGGCTGTCGCGCTATACACCGCGAAATTCGCGATCGGCACCGTGCCGCGGCCGCCCTACTGGTCCGGTTACCGCGTCGTGCCGCGCGAGATCGAGTTCTGGCAGGAAAAGCCGTTCCGGCTGCACGACCGGATTGCATTCACCCGCGCCGATCGCGGCACGCCCTGGACCAAGACGCGGCTTTATCCGTGATTTAGGATGGTGTGATGCCGACGACCAACCAGCCGCGCCGCACGCTCCTCCTCACCGGAGCAAGCCGCGGCATCGGACATGCCACGGTGAAGCGCTTCTCGGCGGCGGGCTGGCGCGTCATCACCTGCTCGCGGCATCCCTTCCCCGAAAACTGCCCGTGGGAGGCGGGTCCTGAGGATCACATCCAAGTCGATCTCGCCGACCCCGCCAATACCGAAGAGGCAATCGCGGAAACCAAGCGACGACTTCACGGCGAACTGCATGCGCTCGTTAACAATGCCGCGATTTCGCCCAAGGCCGGCGGCGGCGGAAAGAGGCTGGGATCGATCGAAACCTCCCGGGACGCTTGGCATCATGTTTTTCAGGTGAATTTCTTTGCGCCGATCATGCTGGCGCGCGGCTTGCTCGACGAACTCAGGGCCGCCAAAGGTTCCGTGGTCAATGTCACGTCGATCGCGGGGTCGCGCGTGCACCCGTTTGCGGGCGCGGCCTATGCGACCTCGAAGGCGGCGCTTGCAGCGCTCACCCGCGAGATGGCGGCCGACTTCGGCCCGCTCGGCGTACGCGTCAATGCCATTGCGCCCGGCGAGATCGACACCGCCATGCTTTCACCCGGCACGGAAAAGATCGTCGAGAACATTCCGATGCATCGCCTCGGCACGCCCGACGAGGTGGCAAAAATCATCTATGTGCTGTGCACCGACACCGCGTCCTACGTCAACGGCGCGGAAATCCACATTAACGGCGGCCAGCACGTTTAAGCATTCAAATGACGTTGCTGTCGAGAATGCGGTCGCTGGCACCGATGCGCGCCGAGGCGTTCCTCGACAATTCCCAACGCGCCGCTTCGAGGTCTTCGGGCGTGCGGACCGATTGCTCCTCCAGCATCCACTGATAAGAGAATGAGTAGACAAAGGCCGCGCGAGCCCAGCGCATCTGCGAGTATCGCATCAGCCGCGTTTCGATCGGCGCGTCGTCCGCAAGCACTTCGCGCGCCAGCACATAGCCGTCCTCCGCGGCCATCGCCGCCCCTTGGGTGAGATGGGGCGGCGAGGTGTGCGCGGCATCACCGCCGATGACGACGCGGCCGCGAAACCACGGCCACGGCACCAGGATCGGCTCGATCGGGCTATAGACGATGTCGGAATCGGCATCGAGCGAAGCCGCGATCGCTGCGACGTAGCTGCCGTACTGAGCAAGCCGCTCCTTGAACAGGGCCGGTTGATCCTCGCGCCGGAAGACGGCGTTGGGCGCTTCAGGGCGGATGTGAAAGAGATACATGAGATTGTCGCTGAGCGGTATCGCTCCGGTCTTGCTGCCAACGCCTTGGAAAAATTCCATGCCGCGCACGACATCGGGACGCGGCACCTGCACGCGCCAAGCGCCATAGCCGGACGGTCGCGGCGCGAACGCCGTGCCGAAGAGATATTCACGCGTGCTCGATCGGATGCCGTCGAACCCGGCGACAAGGTCGAACGTCCCTGTAGCGCCATCCGAAAACCCGACCGTTGCACAGTCGGCCTCGTCTCGAATTGCACCGACGGTCAGTCCGGTGCGCACATCCACACCGGCGCGCTGGGCTGCCGTCAAAAGAATCTCGTGCAGACGCAGGCGAGACAGCGCGCAGAAGGCTGGCACTTTCTCGTCGCCGAGCAGGAATTTGTGCTCGGCGATCAGCCCCCGCTTCGGATCGAAGATGGACATGCGATCGTAGCTGTAGCCGCTCGCCAATATCTGCGGCAGCAAGCCGAGCGCATCGTAGATGCGCAACGCATTCGCCGGCTGGCCGAGTCCGACGCCCGGCACATCGAAGGCCGGCCGCCGCTCGACGAGAACCACCTCGACGCCGCGCCGCGCGAAGGCAGTGGCGGCCGTCAGGCCGCCGACGCCGCCACCTACCACCAGCACGCGCCGAATGTCCCCCATCGCCCCAATCGTCCCAAACGTTGCCTTTTCCGCACTGTTATCGGAATATTTGTGCGGAGGAAAATCTCAACGATGCACATCAAGATCCGGCGCGCATTCACGATGGTCGAAGAGCGCCGCGAGGAAGCGGGCCGCGAGACCAATTTACCGTTGCGCCGGGTGGCTGCGGTTGCGGTGGTCGAGAATCCTTATTCCGGCCGCTATGTGGAAAATCTCAAGCCGATGATTGAAGCCAGTGCAGTGCTGGGCAGGGAAATCGGCGCGCTCGCCCTCGCCGCGCTCGGCAAGCATGACGTTCAGAGCTACGGCAAGGGCGGCATTGTCGGCCTTAATGGCGAGCAGGAGCACGCCAACGCCTTGTTGACGACAACCTTTGCCAATCCGATCCGCGATCTTCTCGGCGGCGCCGATGCGTGGATCTCGTCATTCACCAAGAAGGGCGGCCCCGGTACCGTCATCGATATACCGATGAACCACAAAGACGATGTCTATGTCCGCTCCCATTACGACGGCATGACACTCGTGTTGCCGGATGCGCCGATGCCGGACGAAGTAGCCGTGATCCTCTGCCTCGCCAACCGCGGCCGGCTCAATGCGCGCGTCGGCGGTCTTACCCACGAGGAAGTGGCCGCGCGCAAAGCCGCCAAGCGGCCCTGATTCATGAAAGTCGCGATTGTCAACATCGCGAAGATTCTAAGCGGCGACATCGCATCACCGGTCGCCTATGGCGACACCATCGTCACCGACGGCGGCAGGATCATCTCGATCGGCAGCGGCAGCCCCTCGGATTGCGACGTCGCCATCGATGCCGGTGGCATGATGGCCATGCCGGGCCTGATCGATTCCCACGTGCACATCACCTTCGGCGATTACACGCCGCGCCAGAAGACCGTCGGCTTTCTCGAAAGCTACATCCACGGCGGCGTCACCACCTGCATCAGCGCATCCGAGGTCCACGTACCCGGCCGGCCGCGCGACCCCGCCGGCGTCAAGGCGCTGGCGATTGCGGCGAGAAAATCGTTCGAGACCTATCGGCCGGGCGGTATGCGCGTTCATGCTGGCTCGGTCATCCTGGAGCCCGGCCTGACTGATGCCGATTTTGCCGAGCTTGCAGGCCAGAATGTGTGGCTCGCCAAAGCGGGCTTTGGCGCCTTCGCCACGCCTTACGAATACGCACCCTATGTCGCCATGGCCAAGGGTCACGGCATGGTGACGATGGTGCACACCGGCGGCTCGTCGATCCCGGGCTCCGCCGGCATCTGGGCCGATCATGTGCTCAAGATGAAGCCTGACGTATCGTATCACGTGAACGGCGGACCGATCGCCATGCCGGACGAGGACTTTCCCCGCCTGGTCAACGAGAGCGATCTCGCCATGCAGGTGTGCACCGCCGGCAATTTGCGCACCACATTGCTGGTCGCGAAGCTGCTCAGAGAGGCCCGCCAGGAGGAGCGGCTTCTCATCGCGACCGATACGCCGACCGGCAGCGGCGTCATGCCGCTCGGCATGCTCTACACCATGAGCCACCTCGCTGCACTTGCCGGCGTCGCCCCCGAGATCGCGGTGGCGATGGCAACCGGCAACAATGCCAAAGTCTATCGGCTCAACAGCGGCCTGCTCGCTCCCGGCCGCGACGCCGATATCGTCCTGGTCGATAGCTGCCTCGGCGGCTCGCAGAACGATGCGCTTTCGGCTTTAAGGAACGGCGACATCATGGGCGTCGGCGCTGTGATGACAGCAGGCGTGCCGCGTTTTGTCGGGCGAAGCCGCAACACGCCGGAGACGATCCGGAAGGCCCGAGTCGCTCACTCTCAGGTGCCGCAGAACTTTACCGGCGAAGGCTGAGAATAGCGACTTACGCCGGAACCGCGCCCCAGCTTTCGCCCGCAAAGTCAAATCTCATTGATACAAAAAATCCAGTACCGCTGTTTCGGCGAGCACCGCCTCCGGAATACCGTGACGCTCGGAACGCGCGCGCTCCTCGGCAGTCTGCGTCGCCTGCAAATAAGCCCCGAGGTGTCGGGCGTGTTCGATGATGCGATTACCAATTGGCAATCGCTCGGCCTCGAAACGACGCAGGCCGGTTTCGATGTCCTCGTCGTCGAGCGCCCTGGCCAGGGCTTCCGCATCGTCCGCCGCCTTCGAGACACCGGCCGCAACATGCGGCCGCGCCACAAAAGCGGCATCGCCGATGATGGCAACACGCCCGAACGCGAGGCGCGGACTTTTAAGATCGTAAATCGGCTGCAAGATGGGCTCGTGGATCAGGCGAACGATTTCGCGAAATTGCGGCGCCAGCAATTTCTCCGCCGCTGCACGCATGGCCGCGACGGCATCGCGGCGAATGAGCGGCGGTGGAATCGATATCGCGTGCGTCACACCTGCTTCATCGGTGAGAAGCCACGGCAATTCCTCGGTCTCATCTGCGGGGCGATACCAGACCACGTTGTAGCGACGCCGGCCGGGCCGCAGATCGCCGTCGGGCCCGACAACCGGATAGCCAAGGCATTGCTCACCCGGCGGCAGACAAAACACCATCTGCTCGAACTGCTCACGATGAATCCATGGAGGAATTGCGCTTTCGGGCAACAGCGCGCGCCACGCCACATAACCCGCATAAAGCGGTACGACCTCCGGCAGACATTGCTGCCGAACCGTCGAGCGCAAACCGTCCGCGCCGATCAATACATCGACCTCATGCGCGCCGCCGCCGTCGGTCGGGTACGCAAGCACGCCGCGCCCGGTCTGCTCAAAGCCCTTCACGCCACGTCCGCGATGGTAGCACTCGGCGGGGAACGCATCGCGGAGCACGCGATAGACGCGCTCCCACGCGGTCAGTACCTGCGGGCGCTCGATGGTTGCGCTGACGCGGCCTGCGGCATCGAGAATTTTTCGCGTCGTCATGGCGACGCCAAGATCGCGGACATCAAGCCCGAGCGCACGCATGTGCTCGATCAGCTCAGGCTGGGCGACAATCCCGGCGCCGCGGCCGGCCAATTCGCTCTCGACCCGCTCGAAAATAACGACGTCCCAGCCGCGGCGAAGGAGCATGATGCCGGCCAGAAGCCCGCTCATCGAGCCGCCGACAATCAGGGCGCGGCGTTGCCTCACCATGCGCAAAACATCGCTTTTCCCTGCGCTATTTCCTAATTCGCGAAGGTTTTCTATATTGTGCCAACAATCCAGGGAGGAACACCATGGCTCTCAGTATGCTCGACAAAGCGACCGATCGCACCGACGGGTCGGCATGGCCGCCGGCGATCGCCGCGGAATTCGAGCGCGAGCGCCAGAACAACAACGGCTGCGTCGGCTCGACGCTGCTTTCGGAGGACGACAAGGTGCGAGTGTGGATCATCCGCCTCGCTCCGGGCGAGCGGATCGGCTTCCACCGCCACGTGCTCGATTATTTCTGGACTGCAGTCAGCGGCGGACGCGGCCGCCAGCATATCCACGACGGCACTACTGTCGAATACACCTACCGGCCCGGCGAAACCCGTCACGAAACCTACGGGCCCGGCCAGTACAAGGTTCACGACCTGGAAAATCTCGGCGACAAGGAGATGGTCTTCATGACCGTCGAATTCCTCAACAGCGCCAACAAGCCGCTCGCCATTCCGGACAAAGTCCGCGCCGCGGCTTAATGTCCTGACGGCACTCTTATCGTTAATGTCCCGTGGGGGCGGGACATCCGGTAGACTCTGGTTCGCGAACAAAAAATGTCGCAAGGCATTGCCGTATCATTCGCAGCGGCGGATGGTGGCGATTGCAATGCGCCATCAAGGCTGGGGGAAATGATCTTTTCGTTTGATCTTCTGATCAACGCCATTATTTCAGGCGTCCTGATCGGCGGCTTTTATGCCGCCGTGACGGCCGGCGTATCGCTGTCATTCGGCATCCTCGACATCGTCAACATCGCCCATCCCGCCTTCATCATCCTCGGCTCCTATGTGGCCTATATCGTCAATGTCAGCTTCGGCTTCGATCCGATCCTGACCGCCATCGTGATGCTGCCGGCCTTCTATATTCTCGGCGCCGCCATCTATCAGGTCTATTACGTCTCGTTCGAAAAACGCGGCGAAGAATCGCTGCGCGGTCTGGCCTTCTTCTTCGGCCTCCTGTTCATCACCGAAGTCAGTCTCGTTCTCTATTTTGGCGTCGACTACCGCTACGTCGAGGCGCCCTATATCGGACCGACCTTGCATTTCGGCAGCGTCGACCTGCCGTTGCGGCTGCTGGTGCCCTGCCTCGTGTCGCTGTTGCTGATCGCGGTGCTGCAACTCGTGTTGACGCGCACCTTCATCGGGCGCGCCATCATGGCGGTATCGCAGGATCAGCTAGCGCTGCGGCTGATGGCGATCGATCCGATTCGCATCAAGCGCATCGCCTTCGGCATCTCGATTGCGACGGCCTCGCTCGCCGGCGCCTTCCTCATCATCATCCAGCCGGTCGAGCCGTCGGTCGGGCGTGAATATATCGGCCGCGTTTTCGCGATCTGCGTGCTGGGCGGCATGGGCAGCCTGCCGGGCACCGTGATCGCTGCGATGCTCATCGGCATCGTCGAGAGCTTTACCTCGACGTTCTACGGCCCGTCATGGGCGCCGGCAGTCTCGTTCGGCTTCCTGCTGCTGACGCTGGCGGTACGGCCGGCCGGCCTGCTGGGACGGTGAGCCGTGCGCTCGGGCCCTTTCCTCCTCATATGCCTCGTCCTCGGCGGCGCCGTGTATGGCGCCGCGGCCCTTCTTGATAATGATTACATATTCTTCGCCGGCTACGTCGTCCTGCAATACGTCGTGCTCAGCACCGCGTGGAACATCCTGGGCGGCTATTGTGGCTATGTGAATTTCGGCTCGGCCGCTTTCTTCGCGCTCGGTGCCTATTCGACCGTCGCCATCCACAAATTCACGACGATCAACGAAACTGTAGCGGTGCCCATCCCGATCCTGGTCCTGATGGCGGGCGTGGTTTCCGGCGTTGTCGGCTACGGCATGGGTTATCTGACGCTGCGGTTGCGCGGCGCGTTCTTTGCCATAGCGACGCTAGCGCTGGCCGTCGTTCTGGAAACCCTCGTGGTGAACTGGGATTTCGTCGGCGGTTCGCGTGGCGCCTATATCATTCGCCCGTCGGAGATTGCGCCGTTCGGCAATTACGTGCGCTACCTGTTTCTCATCATGATGGTGCTGGCAGCCGCCGCGGTCACCGTCGCGCGGCTGATCGAGCGCTCCCGGCTCGGCTACGGCTTCGCCACCATTCGCGATGACGAGCTCGCGGCCGAAGCCTTGGGCGTTCCGACGCTGCAACTCAAGCTCATCGCCACCACGATTTCCGGCGCGCTGATGGGTATGGCGGGGGCGCCGTTCCCCTACTACATCGGCTTTCTGCAGCCATCGTCGACCTTCGGACTGGACTACGCCGTCAACTCCATCGCCATGCCGCTGATCGGCGGCACCACGAGCTGGGTCGGGCCAGTGATCGGCGCGCTGCTTCTCGGCTCCCTGGAGCAGATCGCCACGGTAACGATCTCATCGGCGATCAACCTGCTGATCGTCGGCTGCCTGCTGGTCGGCTTCGTGATCGTGGCGCCGAGAGGCATCATCGGCCTCGTCCAGACGTATCGCCGGCGCAAGCCGGAGGAATTCGCCGCTCGCCGCCCGATCGATGCGGATGCGCCGGAGGCCACGCCATGAACGGCGTCGCCAATAATCTTCTCGAGATCGACAATCTCGGCAAGCGTTTCGGCGGCTTTGTCGCGCTTGAGAATATCTCGCTGTCCGTTCCGAACGGCGAGCGCCTCGGCCTCATCGGGCCCAACGGGTCTGGCAAAAGCACGCTGGTGAACTGCATCTGCGGCACACTGCAAAACGAGGCCGGAACTGTGCGCTTCGACGGCGCTTCGCTCGACGGCTTCACCGCGCACCAGCGAACGCGAAAGGGTCTTGCACGCAGCTTTCAGTTGCCGCGGCCGTTCGCAAGCCTGAGCCTTCTCGACAACATTCGGATTCCACTTCTCTACACGGTGGAGGCCCGCGGTCGCCGACACTCGACGTCCGAGGTCGAGGAACGCTGCGATCACTGCCTTCGCGAAGTCGGGTTGCAAGACAAGGCGCGGCACCTGCCGCGCGATCTCACCCAGGTCGAGATGCGCAAGCTCGAACTGGCACGCGCCATGGCGGCGGAGCCGAAGCTCCTGATCGCCGACGAATCCATGGCCGGCCTCACCCATTCCGAGGTCGAGGACATTCTGGCGCTTCTGGTGCGCCTCAACGAACAGGGCGTCACCATCATCCTCATCGAGCACATCATGCGCGCGGTGATGAGCTTTTCGCGCCGGATCGTGGTGCTGGTGTCCGGCCGCAAGATTGCCGATGGCCAGCCTGACGACGTCATGCGCGATCCCGAAGTGGAGAGGGCTTACCTTGGCCAGTAGCCTCACCGTCTCCGGCATTCACGCCGCCTACGGCGCGGTGCGCGTGATCGACGATGTTTCCGTCAAGGTCGGCGGCGGCGAGACCGTCGTCCTGCTCGGCACCAACGGCAACGGCAAGTCGACGCTCATGAAATGCATCATGGGCATCGTGCGGCCGAGCCAAGGCTCGATCGTCGCCGAGATCGACGGCATCCATCACGACTTGGTCGGTCGCACCACCGAAGAAATCGTCGACCTCGGCATCGCGCTGGTGCCGGAGGGACGCCGGCTGTTTCCGCGGCTGACGGTGGAGGAAAATCTCCTGCTCGGCGCATTTCGCAAGGCCGCACGCGCCCAGCTCTCGCGCAATCTCGACGTCTGCTTCGAGACCTTTCCCCGCCTCGCCGAGCGGCGCGGCCAGCTTGCCGGCAGCCTCTCGGGCGGCGAGCAGCAGATGGTCGCACTTGGCCGGGCGCTGATGCTGGCGCCAAAAATCCTGCTGGTGGACGAGCCTTCGGTCGGCCTCGCCCCGATCCTGGTGAGCCGCACCATCGAAGCAATCGACGAAATGAAAAAGCGCTATCAGCTCACGGTGCTGATGGCGGAGCAGAATTTCACCCAGGCGATCCGCATCGCCGACCGCGGCTATGTCATCGTCCACGGCAAGATCGCCTTCGAAGGCCGCTCCACCAACGAGCTTAACAACAACGATTTAATCAAGAAGTTTTATTTGGGACTGTGACGTCAGCGCACCGGAAAATCAAAATACGTTTCGGGAAACGGCTCGCCCCGCAGCGTGAAGTGCCACCATTCCCGATCGTAGCCACGAAAGCCGCGTTTTCGCATCGCCATGGCTAGCAGCATGCGATCGGCGTGTGCTTCAGCGGCAATGCTGCCGTCGGCGGTCCATGATTTTGGGCTGAAGAAATCGAACGGCGTGCCCATGTCGAGTTCGCGGCCGTCAGCCGTCGCCAGCGTCAGATCGATGGTCGCGCCGCGCGAGTGGCCGGAATGAGACGCGATATAGCCGTCGCGGAACAAAGTGCGCTTGTCGACGTCGGGATAAAACTCGGCCTTGCCGGCGACATCGTGGAGATCGCGCGCCCAGCGCACGAAATTCGCCACCGCGCGCGTCGGCCGATAGCAGTCGAACACCTTGATGACCAAGCCGCGCGGCGCGATATCGCGTGCCACGGCCGCAAGCGCGTCGGCAGCAGCCCGCGTGAGCAGGCAGCGCGGTGCCTCGTAGCCATCGATCGGCCGGCCGACAAAATTGTGCGAGCCGGCATAGCGCATGTCGAGGATGAGTCCCGGCACGACGGTCGCAGCATCGACGAATATGGCCGGCCGGTCTTGGGCGTGCGAAGCTTGCGCGCTTAGTGACGCGAGCAGCGCAGCGAATAGCGAGTGGCGAATAGCGATTGGCAGGCCGTTGAAAATCCCTATCCGCCAAGACTTATTTCTCATTCGCTACTCGCTACTCGCCATTTTGGTGTCGTGATGATGCGAATGGCCGTGATGGCCGTGGTCATGGTCGTCGTTGTGATCGTCGTGCAGCAGCCAGGCGCTGACGAGATTGACGCACAAACCGAGCGCGGCAATGGGGATCGCCTCCTGATAGTGGATGGCGACGAGACCAAAGAGGCGCAGGATCGATTCATAGCCGATGCCGAGCG
>DATJYT010000506.1:0-5662 GCA_035499475.1 Xanthobacteraceae bacterium
GAATTTCTGGCCGACTTTATGGAACAAGCCGCCCTGCTGCGGCGCCTGATCGGGCGAGCCGGGAGCGCCCGGCGAAGCCGGAAGCCCGCCACCCTCCGCCAGCCGCTTCTGCAGGACCTCATAGGCCGAATTCGGATCAACAGTGGTGTCATATTTGCCCTTCAGCGGACTTCTGGCGATGACCGCCTGGCGCTCTTCCGGCGTCACCGGCCCGATCCGCGCTGACGGCGGACGGATCGTGGTGCGGTCCACCATCGCCGGGGTACCGCCGCCTTCGAGGAACGAGACCAGCGCCTCGCCTTTGGCGAGCTGGGTGATCACCTGCGCGGTATCGAGCTTGGGGTTCGGGCGGAACGTGTCGGCCGCGGCCTTGACCGCCTTCTGGTCGGCCAGCGTGAAGGCGCGCAGCGCGTGCTGCACGCGGTTGCCGAGTTGCGCCAGCACCTTGTCGGGCACGTCGACCGGATTTTGCGTGACGAAATAGACGCCGACGCCCTTGGAGCGGATCAGCCGCACCACCTGCTCGACCTTGTCGAGCAATTCCTTGGGCGCCTCGTTGAACAAAAGGTGCGCCTCGTCGAAGAAGAAGACCAGCTTGGGCTTGGGTGGGTCGCCGACCTCGGGAAGCTTCTCGAACAGTTCCGAAAGCAACCAAAGCAGGAAGGTCGCATAGAGCCGCGGGTTCGACATCAGCTTGTCGGCGGCCAACACATTGATGATGCCGCGACCATCTGGCGCGGTCAGCATCAGGTCGGTGATCGACAGCGCCGGCTCGCCGAAGAATTTGCTGCCGCCCTGGTTCTCCAGCACCAGCAACTGACGCTGCACCGCGCCGACCGCCGTCACCGCCACGTTGCCGTAGCGCGCACTGATCTCTTTCCCGTTCTTCGACAAATATGACAGCAACTCGCGCAGGTCTTTCAGATCGATCAGGCCGGAGCCGTCGGTCGCCTTCAATTCCGGATCGTCGTCGGCGAAACGGAACGCTATGTTGATGATGCCTTCCTGCACGTCGTTGAGCATGAGCATCCGGGAGATCAGAAGCGGCCCCATCTCGAACACCGTGGCGCGGATCGGATGGCCCTGCTCGCCGAACAGATCCCAGAACACGACGGGAAACTGCTCGGGCTCGTAATCGAAGCCCAAATCCTTGGCGCGCTTGACGAATTCCGGCTTGGCCTCGCCGCGGGCGGCTATTCCCGAGAGGTCGCCTTTGATGTCGGCGGCAAACACCGGAACACCGGCGCGCGAAAAGCCTTCGGCGAGCACTTGCAGCGTCACCGTCTTGCCGGTGCCGGTCGCGCCGGTCGCAAGGCCGTGGCGGTTGGCGAGAGCGAGCGCGAGAAACTCATCGCTCGCGCCCTTGCCGACGAAAATCTTTCCGTCCCGATCCGGGTTCGCCATCGCTTCGCTCCTCGGCCGATCAACCGTAAAACCGACCGCAGACGTGAGGTGCGCCTGTTCGCGATTTTATAGTGCGCGGTCCTCGTCATTACCACCGCGGCGCGGCACGGGCTCCGGCGTTGCATGTTTGCAACGCCGGTCGTTCTTCGACACGGACGCGGCGCTACACGAGTTCATTTGCTCGCCACGGCCTTGTCATGCCGCGGCTGAATGTACAATATGCGATCAACCCGCCGACAGTGCGGGAGGGCGAGGGGCAATGGACGGGGTAATCGATTTTCTCGTCGCCAATGGGGGCGCAGACCGGGCGGCTGCCGAAGCGGCTGGAATTGTTTGCGGCGTCCTGGTCACGGCACGACCAGCAGACACAGTGCGTGTGTTAGCCGCGAGCGAGAGCGCCGAAGTGTTTGGCGCCGGCTCGATCGCGAGACATGCGCGTTTTGTTTGAGGGCAATGGGGATTGTTCGGAACGATCTTGCGCTGAGGGGGGAACGCAATGGCCTATCCCATTACCGACATCAGAGGCATCGGGCCCGAGGCAGCCGCGGTCCTCAAGTCGGAAGGGATCCGCACCACGATCGGCCTGCTGCGCTCGGCCAAGACGCCGAAGCAGCGGCTCAAGATCGCCGAGAAGATCGGCACCGACAAGGAACACGTTCTTGATTGGGTGACGAGCGCCGACCGCATGCGGGTGCGCGGCATCGGCTGGGAATATTCGGAGTTGCTTCGCACCGTGGGCGTCAAAACGGTCAAGGAGCTCAAGTTCCGCAATCCGCAGAACCTGGTCGGGCGGATGCGGGAAGCCAATAAACGCAAGCTGGTGCGGCTGTTGCCGAAGGAAAAGACGGTGGAGCGCTGGATCGAAAGCGCCAAGAAGCTGCCCACCCTGATCCGCTACTGATAGGCGTTATTTCCCAAACATTTATCGGCGAAACGGCGCACGTTCAGCGGCTTGACTCGCCCTGCGCGACCGCGCAAAGCGACGCCCGATAGATAGCCACGCCAAGGGCGGCTCGACCCATGGCCCGAAAACCCATGGCCCGAAAACCCATGGCCCAAGCAACGGCCCCCGATCTCAGGACCGGTTCGCAGCTTCGCTCCGCGCCGGGCGCCGACGTGCTGCGGGCACTGCTCGCAAAGCAACGCGCCCTGGTCATGGGCGTGCTCAACGTCACGCCGGACTCGTTTTCCGACGGCGGCCGTTTTCTCAACCCCTCCTCCGCAGTCGCGCAAGCGCAGCGGCTCGCCGCCGAGGGCGCCGACATCATCGACGTGGGTGCGGAATCGACGCGGCCTTACGGCAACGCCGTCGACGTCCCCTTGGAGGAAGAACGCGCGCGGCTTGCTCCCGTCCTTCCCGGCGTCGTCGCGCTGGGCGTGCCGGTCTCGATCGACACGCGCAAGGCCGCGATCGCGGCTTGGGCGCTCGATGCCGGAGCCGCCATCGCCAACGATGTGTGGGGTCTCCAGGGCGACCCCGACATGGCCAGAGTGGTCGCCGAACGCAACGCGCCCGTTGTCATCATGCACAATCGCCACAAAGCCGATCCGGCGATCGACATCGTCGCCGATGTCGCGGCCTTCTTTGAGCGCTCACTCGCCATCGCCGACGTCGCCGGCATCGCGCGCGAGCGCATCGTGCTCGATCCCGGCATCGGCTTCGGCAAGACCCCCGAGCAGAGCATGACCTGCATCGCGCGGCTCGATGCCTGGCGCCGCTTCGGCCTGCCGCTCCTGGTCGGCGCTTCGCGCAAGCGCTTCATCAATACCGTAGTGCCGTCCGAGCCGGCCGAGCGGCTTGGCGGCTCGCTCGCCGCACATCTTCTCGCGGTCGAAAACGGCGCGGCGATCATCCGCACGCATGATGTCGCGCCGACGGTGCAGGCGCTTGCGGTCGCGGCCGCTATCCGGCGGGCGCGATGAGCGACGCGATCTTCGTCAACGGCCTGGTGCTGCATGCCTATCACGGGGTGATGCAGCACGAGGCCAAGGTCGGGCAGACGTTCCGGCTGGATCTCGTCCTCGACATCGATCTTGCCGAGGCTTCGCGCACCGACAAGCTCAAGCACACCGTGTCCTACGACGCGGTGGTGAAGACGGCGAGCGACGCGTTCCAGGCCCGGCGCTACAGGTTGGTCGAGGCGGCGGCCGGCGCGGTCGCCGACGCCGTGCTTGATCTCTATCTCCAGGTCACCGGTATCCGCGTCACCGTGCATAAGCCGCACGCACCGATCGCGGCGACGTTCGACGACGTCGGCGTCGTCATCGCGCGCACCCGGCACGGCCGCAACCGTGGCTGACGCGCTGGTCGCGCTCGGCGGCAATGTCGGCGACGTGCGGACGACATTCGACCGGGCGATCGCGATGCTGTGCGACGGCGCGGCCGTGCGGCTTGTGGCGCGTTCGTCGGATTATCGCACGCCGCCGTGGGGCGTCACCGACCAGCCGCCGTTCATCAACGCCGCGATCGAGATCGCGACGGCCCTTTCACCGCACGATCTCCTGGCGCGCGCCCAAGCCTGCGAACAGGCGCTGGGACGTGATCGGGCGCGCGAGACCCATTGGGGACCGCGGCCGATCGATCTCGACATTATCGACTATGACAATGTCGTGCTGGACGACCCGACGTTGACGCTGCCCCACCCTCGCCTGTTCGAGCGCGCTTTTGTCCTCGTCCCGCTCGCCGAAATTGCTCCCGAGCGCGTTATCGGCGGCATAAGGGTGAGCGATGCGCTGACGCGGGTCGATGCGCGCGGCATCGAGAAGCTGGCGCGGCGATAGCCTCCTTCTCAATCCATGCCGGAAGAAGTCGTTTGGCGGCATGACGCTTGCTAGATGAAGCATGTTGGCCGATCCGGCCGCGCGTGGCACTTTGCAGCAATGACCGATCCCAAACCCCTGCCGCTGGCCGCCGATTTCGCCCCGGCAAGCCGCGAGGATTGGCGGAAACTCGTCGATGCCGTGCTCAAGGGCGCGCCATTCCAGCGCCTGGAGAGCAAGACTTATGACAGCTTTCCGATCGAGCCGCTCTACGCACGCGACCCGACCGCACGCGCCGTCGCCGGCCGCGCACCGGGCGCCGCGTGGACGCTCATGCAGCGGCTGGATCACCCCGATCCCGCCGCGGCCAATAGTCAAGCCCTCGACGATCTGGCCAATGGCGCGACCGGGCTTGCCCTGATCTTTGCCGGCGCCGTCAACGCCAACGGCTATGGCCTCGACGGCTCCGCGGACAAGCTCGCCCGCGCGCTCGACGGCGTCGCGCTCGACGCCATCGCCATCGACGTCAATCTCGGCCTGGCGACGCGCGACGCCGCGCGTGAATTCACCGCGCTCGTCAAGCGCTCCGGCATCAAGCCGTCGTCTGTCGATCTGCGCGCCGGGCTCAATCCGGTCGGCGGTTTCGCTTCGACCGGCCGCAGCGCCCGGCCCTGGAAAGAACTTGCGCCCACCTTCGCGGGCCTGGTCGGCGAATTCGCCGGTGACGGCTTCCGCGGACCGTTCGCGGTGGCCGACGGCCGCATCATCCACAATGCCGGCGGTTCGGAGGTGCAGGAACTCGCTTTCACACTGGCGACGGCGCTTGCTTATCTGCGCGCGCTTGAAGCGGGCGGCATCGGGCTCGAAGCCGCACGCGACGCCGTCTATTTCCGGCTCGCGGCGGACGCCGACCAGTTTTTGACGATGGCCAAGTTCCGCGCGGCGCGGAAACTGTGGGCCCGTATCCAAGACGCCTGCGGCCTGTCGCCCAAGCCGGCGCTCATCATGGCGGAAACGGCGTGGCGCACGCTGACGCAGCGCGATCCATACGTAAATATGCTGCGCTCGTCAGTTGCGGTCGCCGCCGCGGGCCTCGGCGGCGCCGACGGCATTTCGGTGCTGCCGCACACGGCGGCGCTTGGTTTGCCCGATACTTTCGCGCGCCGCATCGCCCGCAACACGCAGCTTCTCCTGCTCGAAGAGTCAAACCTTGCCCGCGTCGCCGATCCCGCCGCCGGCTCCGGCGCACTCGAGGCCATTACGCATGAACTTTGCACGGCGGCCTGGACGCTGTTCCAGGAGATCGAGAAGTCCGGCGGAGCCTGGGCTGCCCTGCAGAAGGGGCTGATCCAGAAGCAGGTCGCCACGGTGCGCGCCTCGCGCGAAGCCGCGGTCGCCAAGCGCAAGGATCCGCTGACCGGCGTCAGCGAGTTCCCGAACATCAACGAAGCGCCGGTCGCGGTGCTCGACGTCAAGCCGGTGGCAGCGCCCGCGGGCG
>DATJYT010000507.1:0-2232 GCA_035499475.1 Xanthobacteraceae bacterium
TTTTCTCCCTGCGAATGGCCGCCTCGATTTCGGAGTGTTGTTCGAAGTAAATGAGGCGATCGACACCGTATTTCTTCGAGAAACTGGGCGCAGCTTTCGTTCGATGCTCGTAGACACTTCGCACCAGATTGTTTGTCACGCCGATGTAAAGCGTGCCGCCCAGTCCGCTGGCGAGGATATAAACCCAATAGGTTCGCTCTTTGGCCATGCTGGCGCTCGCGCCTCATGGACAGTGTTTACTGGGTGCCCCGCCTTCGCGGGGCATGACAGGCCGAGGAAAATGGCACTCACACATCCGGCCGCTTGTATTCGAGATTCGGCCCGCCCTTCTGCGACTTCAGGTATGTCTCCACATGCGCGGTCGGATCGACGGCGCGGCGCATGCGGGCGGAGACCAGCTGATCGAGCTGGATCGCCTGCGACACCGACAGATCGCGGCCCATCTGCACGGTGATCTTGGAATGTTCGAGCGGCGCGAGGTGCCGCTCCGAGATTTCGCGCGCAATGCCGGTCACGATCGCTTCGAGGTCGGCCGCCGGCACCGCCTGCGAGATGACGCCCCAGCGGTCGGCCTCCGCGCCGGAAATGTTGCGGCCGACAAGCTGCATCAGGGCGACTTTCTTGAGCGGGATGCCGCCGTGCACCAGCGTCGAAGTGACGAGCTGGCCGAAGCTGCCACGCAGGATCTCCGGCATGCCAAGCTGTGCATCGTCGGCGGCGAAGACGAGGTCGTGGCAGTTCATGATGCCGAGCGCGCCGCCGAGGCAATAGCCGTGCACCTGGGCGATGATAATGCGCGGGAACGCGCGCAGCGCTTCCGCCATCTGTACCGTCGGGGTCGGGCGATCCCAGTCGCGCGGCTCTTCGCTGACTTTGCGCAGGAAATGCAAATCGAGGCCGGAGCTGAAGCAGATACCGGCGCCCTTGGTGATGACCGCCTTGATCTCCCGATCCGCGCGAACCATTTCGAGCGCCTCGAACCACGCCGCCACCAGCGGCTCGTTCAGGCAGTTGCGCTTGTCCGGCCGGTTGAGGATGACGCGCGCTACGCCGGCGCCGTCAAGTTGCTCCAGAATGAGTTCGGGCCATTGCTTGAGCGTGCGCCATTGATCGGCCATCGCGGTTCTCCCTTTAGTGCTGTTTGCTGCTGTCGCTGCGCGGCACGACCAAAGCATCGAGCGCGATGCCGCCGCGCGGCAGCACGACGAACGGATTCACATCGATCGACCGCACGACGTCGGCGAGGTCCTCGGCAATGCGACCGAGCGCGACCAGGGCATCCGCCACCGCGCCGGCATCGAGGTTCTGGCCCGACCGATAGCCGCGCATCAGGCGCGCGGCATGGGTGCGCTCGATCATGGCCAGCGCCTTGTCGCGGGTGATCGGCGGCACCGCGAAGGCGACATCCTTGGCTAGCTCGAGCAGCACACCGCCGCTGCCGGCCATGACCACCAGGCCCATTTCTGGATCGCAGTTGACGCCCAGCACAAGCTCCAAGCCGCCGCTAATCTGCTGGCACACCAGCATGGCGTCGAGCGCGCCGACCCCGGCCTGACCGACATTGGCGACGATGCGCTCATAAGCGGCGAGCAGCGCGCGCTCGTCGGCAAGACCGACCGCGACCGCGCCGGCGTCGGACTTGTGCAGGAGCTTTGCCGCCACCGCCTTGAGCACGACCGGAAAGCCGATCTCGCGCGCCGCCTTCACGGCATCGTCCGGCGACTGCACCGCGATCTCCTGCGGCGTCGCGATGCCGTAGGCGCGCAGCAGCATTTTGGACTCGACCTCGTTCAGCGCCGTGCCGGATGCCGCGAGCGCGCGCACCCTCTTGACGGCAGCCGCTTGCGCGGGCGTCGTCGCGGCAGGCCCCGGCGCTGCGGCCAGACGCTCCAACTCGCGGCCCCGGACGACGTTGTCGATGGCGCGCAGCGCCTTGTTGGCCTCCTGCAGGAACGAAACATGCGGCGCCTTCGCGCGCAGCGCGCGGCTGTAATCGGTCTGGCTGTATGAGACCGGCGTGATGAAGGCGATCGGCTTCGGCGCGCCGCCGGCGACGATGGCGTCGGCCAGCGCGATATAGTGCTCGGCGCGATCGGAGCCGGGCTCGCGCGGCAGGCTCTCTTGCAGCAGGATCATATCCACGCTGGGGTCGGCCTGAAGCGCCGCGATCGAGGCTTTGTAATTGTCGGCGCTGCTCAGCACGCCGTAACCGCCGTCGATCGGATTGCTGAC
>DATJYT010000508.1:0-6728 GCA_035499475.1 Xanthobacteraceae bacterium
TTGAAGGAGCTTGCGTTCATCGAGAAGGACACCAAGAAATTTCCGAAGACGCATGGATGGGCCTATGCCGATTGGGCTTATGACCCAGTAACCGACACTTTTAAGCCATCCCAGCTTTCTCAGAGCGGTACGGAGTGCGGCTACGCGTGCCACACGAAGGTTTCGGCGCAGGACTACATATTCACTGGCTATCCAAAAAGGTGAATAGAGAGCGATCCGACGAGCGCCGCACAATGTGGCGTCGTACTTTTGTCGTTTCTGGTAAGCAGACGGGCAACAAGAATCATCCGGCCCTCGCCGGTTCCTCTTATGAGCGCTGCGGTCCGCACAGACTCACTTCGCGCTCGGCGCAAAAGACATTGCTGTGAAGGTTCGCGATCCATTGCCGTCCACTCGATGTCACGTTGAGATATCGGATGGCGGTCCGGGTGTGCTCCGAGACGCTGTTCCAATAAAATTGCGGATAGCGGTCTATGAGATCTGCCGGCGAAGTATAGCCAAGCTGCCTGTTCATCCCGACCTCTTCGAACTCACAATAGAGCGCATTGGCCTTACGCAGGTAATGCGGATCGCCCAATTGGCCGATGAGATCGGCGGCGCGCAGCAGCAAACCTTCCTCGCTATCCTCATTGTCGGGACCGCATGGCGATGGAAAGCGGGTATATTCGATGGCCCGGGCAACCCTGGCGGCGTCGAGAAGCTTGCTTTCCCGCATGCGTTCCATCACGTAGAGCTTCGATCTGTCGACGTGATACGGCATGAGCGACGCATCTGAGGAACCGCGCGGGAGGTTGGTCTTGCCGCCCTTGGCGTCGATGACGTAACCGTCGCGACTGTCACCCTTGAGTATGCCGCGGACATATCCAATGTCGTGAAACAGGCAGGCGACAGTCAGATGGGCGAAATCACTCGGCTCTGTCGGCGTTAGCAGCGCTCGCCCTTTCATGATGTCGTAGCCGACAAGCGTCACCAACATCGTATGCTCGACATTATGGTACAGAGCGTCGCTGTTGCCGATGCAGTCGAGAGCCAGCCGAGCCGCAGATGGTATTAGCTCGGTCAAACCCGCCGCGGTCGATCCGAACCTGCGCCCCATATGCTCCATGAGGAAGGAACTCAGGGCCTCCGCAGCCAACTCAGGAATAGTAATCAAGAAAAAACTCCCTGAACTTGACGCGAGATTGCGACAACCCGCACGGTAACAGTAACCCAAATCGTCGGCTCGCGATATCACCCGTGGTGCTGATCCTCGCCCCTAGTCATCCATGATGGAAAGAGAAATGTAACGAGCACATGACTTGATCCACCGGGACCGCGCATGACCTCCGCGTGGTGTTAGCTCGCCGATTTGGGCAGGCTCTCCGCTGACGCCGGTGAAGCAGATTTGCTGCCGGCGATGATGAGCGGCGCCATCCCGTTTGTTGGCGACCTGGTTTTCACAGGTAGCAACAGGCGCCGTTCGCCCCATTACGGTAAACGAGTTCTAAATTCATCGCGCCGCCCATCGTATTCACGGAAAAGTAAAGTCCCTCTGGCAAGTGTCGCTGCTTTGAGGCGACGTTTGCGTAATTCCAGAAAGCGCTTCCGTCCTCTCGCGTGGTCGACGGCCTTCGCACGCGAACTCACCGACGTATTGGTGATTTTCTCCATTTCGCTGGTCGCCTATAAGGCAATCGCGGACTGGGGCGGCATCGTCGTCCTTCACGATTTTCTCGGCATAGAGTCTGAAAAGCCCTCCTTCCTTTATTTCTTCGGCGTGGCGCTGATCGTGTTTAGCCTCCGCCGCATCGGGGACCAACGCGCCGAACAGGCGAAACGCCTGGCGGCCGAGCGCGATGCGCGCACCATGGCCATGCGCGATCCGCTGACGCAATTGCCGAATCGCCGTCAATTCCAAAGCGATGTCGGCAACGCGTTGAAGAGCTCCGACAACAAGATGAGCGTCCTGTTGCTGGGTCTGGCGCAGTTCAAGAAGCTCAACGAGGTCTATGGTCATGTCGGGTGCGACGAGGCGCTGTTGCAGATCGGCGGGCGGATTCGCGAGCGCGCGGCGCCCGGCGACATTTTCGCGCGTATCGGCGACGACGAATTTGCCCTGTGTCTCGCCAGGAGTGACCCCGAAAGCGCGCGCCGGGCAGCCTGCTTTTTGGTGGAAGTCGTCAGCAGGCCCGTGCAAATCGGCATCGAGCAGCACAGTATTGGCGCGAGCGTGGGGATAGCGCAGACCGGCCGCGGCCACGCGACCGTCGACGAACTGCTCAGGTGCGCCCATGTCGCGCTGTCCCGCGCCCGCAGCCTGCACACCGACTACTGCTTTTTCGATCCGAAAATGGACGCTCACATCCGCGAGCGGTCATTGCTGGAAAAGGATTTGCGGGCAGCCATAGGAGGAGAGGCGCTTCGGCCTTACTATCAACCTATCGTCGATCTGAAATCGAGGCAGATCGTCAGTTTTGAAAGCTTGGCGCGTTGGCACAATCCGGTCAGCGGCCTGATATTGCCTGATACCTTCATCCCGCTTGCCGAAGAGCTCGGCATATTGGACATGGTGTCGGGCCAGTTGTTTGGCGACGCCTGTCGCGACGCCGTGACGTGGCCGGAGCACATTTCGCTGACGTTCAACTTTTCGCCGTCTCAATTCAGCGACCGAACCTTCGCCGATACGATTCTGACCGTACTGAACGATACCGGGCTGCCGCCCCATCGCCTTGAAGCCGAAGTCACCGAAAGCGCTCTCGTTCAGGATCTGGAAGCCACCCGCCACGCCATCCAGACACTGCGCAATGCGGGCGTGCGCATCGTCATCGACGATTTCGGCACCGGATATTCGAGCCTCTATCACCTCTACGAATTGCGATTCGACAAGCTCAAGATCGATAAGCGCTTCATCCAGGAGCTTGTGACCACCGGCGAAAGCACGGTTTTCATTCGCGCCATGGTAGGCCTTTGTCGGGGATTGAATTTGTCGGTCACCGCCGAGGGCGTGGAGACCGAGGCGCAAGCGTCGACAGCGCTTCAGCACGGCGTCGATCAGGCGCAGGGTTTCTTGTTCGGCAAAGCCGTTCCGGCCGCCCAGGTGACACAAATGCTCGCCGAACGCGCGCAACTGGCCGCCTGATGCAATTGCGTTTGCGCCGAGCCGGCGCGGCACAATCTCAAGCAGACGCTGGCGGCGCCGCGATGTTTCAGTCTCGCAGCAGCGCCGTCTCGATGAGGCGGTGACACTCGACCAATTCGTCGAGCACCGCCTCGAGCTTGCGCCGGTCATCACCTGAGAGGCCGCGCCGCGATTGCTCGCCGTCATCGTCCGCGGCGTCGCGGCCGTGCGATGCACCAAGGCCCAGCAACGAAAGGTTCGGCTCCGGGCGGACGCCGGACATTTCGCCGGCGGCGTCTTCGCGTTCGTCATCCGATTCGGGCGGCGGCGGCTCCGCGCCGGCGCGCCAGACGTTCTGCACGAAGGCAGCGCCCTCGTCGCGCAAGATGCGCTGAACGCCGCGGATGGTGTAGCCCTCGCCGTAGAGCAGGTGGCGCACGCCGCGCAGCAGGTCGACGTCGTCGGGACGATAATAGCGGCGGCCGCCGCCGCGTTTCATCGGCCTGATCTGCGTGAACCGGCTTTCCCAGAATCGCAGCACATGCTGGGGCACGTCGATTTCGTCGGCGACTTCACTGATGGTGCGGAAGGCGTCGGGAGCTTTTTCCAATGCCCTATTCCCCGCGGGCCGCTGCTATTTGGCGGCTTCCGGTTCGCTGTTGATGCGCTGCTTGAGGATCGCGGACGGCTTGAACACCATGACCCGGCGCGGCGAAATCGGCACTTCCTTTCCGGTCTTGGGATTGCGCCCGATCCGCTGGCCTTTCTTGCGGACGACGAAGGAGCCGAAAGACGACAGCTTCACCGTTTCGCCGCGCTCGAGACAGTCGGTGATTTCCTTGAGCACAAGTTCGACGAGCGTTGCCGACTCGGTGCGCGACAACCCAACCTTTTGATAGACCGCCTCGCACAAATCCGCACGCGTAACCGTCTTTCCCGCCATCGCCAGCCCCGTGCACGGCGATCGATCAACGTCGATCAACATATCGTGCTGAATTATCAAGGATATTAGCTTGTTGCGAGACGTGTCAACGGGCTTGGCGGCGGCCGCCCATCTCACCAGCGTACGATCGCGGCACCCCAGGTGAAGCCGCCGCCCATGGCTTCGAGCAGAACCAGATCGCCACGCTTGATGCGGCGGTCGGCCACCGCGTCGGCGAGCGCCAGTGGGATCGACGCCGCCGACGTATTGCCGTGGCGATCGACCGTCATGACGATCTTCTCCGGCGAGATGCCGAGCCGGTGGGCGGAGCCGTCGATAATGCGCTTGTTGGCCTGATGCGGCACGAACCAATCGATATCGGCCGCGGTGGTGCCGGTCGCCTTGAAAGCCTCTTCGACCACGTCCGTGATCATCGATACGGCGTGGCGGAACACTTCGCGTCCCTCCATGCGCAAATGGCCGACGGTGCCGGTCGAGGACGGTCCGCCGTCGACATAGAGCTTGGACTTATGGCGGCCGTCGGAGCGCAGCCGCACGGTAAGAATGCCGCGCCCCTTGCTGGTTTCCGGCTGCTGCTGGGCGTCGAGCACCACGGCGCCGGCGCCGTCGCCGAACAGCACGCAGGTGCCGCGGTCGGTCCAGTCGAGGATGCGCGAAAAAGTCTCGGCCCCGATCACCAGGGCGCGTGAGAACGTGCCCGATTTGAGCAGGCCGTCAGCCGTGGCCAGCGCGAAGACAAACCCCGAACACACGGCCTGAAGATCGAACGCGGCGCCATGGGTGATGCCGAGTTCGGCCTGGACCGAGACGGCGGTGGCCGGAAAGGTATTGTCCGGCGTCGATGTCGCCAGCACGATGAGATCGATCGATTGGGCATCGACATGGGCATGGGCGAGCGCCCCGCGCGCGGCATGGATCGCGAGATGCGAGGTGAACTCGCCCGGCGCCGCGATGTGACGCTCATGGATACCGGTGCGCTGCACGATCCAATCGTCGGAGGTGTCGACCTTGCGGGCGAGCTCGTCGTTGGTGAGGATCTGGCTCGGCAGATAGCTGCCGCAGCCGAGCACGACCGATCGCCGTACCGTCACGAGGCCGCTCCGCCGAGCGCCTGTCTTGCCGGGCTGGTCGCCGGCTTGCCCGGCCGCCCGAGCGCGGCTGTGATCTTGGCAAGGAGCTGGTCGCGCACCACGCCGTGGCCGAGGTCGATCGCGGCGGCGAAGCCTTCGGGATCGGTCTCGCCGTGGCTCTTGATGACGATACCGTTGAGCCCGAGAAAGACGCCGCCATTGGCGCGTCGCGGATCCATGCGTTCGCGCAATTGCCGGAATGCCGAGCGCGCCAGCAGATAGCCGAGCCGCGCGCCGATCGAGCGGCTCATGGCGCCCCTGAGATATTCGCCGATCTGGCGCGCCGTGCCTTCCGCGGTCTTGAGCGCGATGTTGCCGGCAAAGCCCTCCGTGACGACGACATCGACGGTGCCCTTGCCGATGTCGTTGCCCTCGACGAAGCCGAAATAATCGAGGCCCGGCAAATTCTCCTCGCGCAGGACGCGGGCGGCCTCACGCACCTGCTCGAGCCCCTTCACCTCCTCGACGCCGATATTGAGCAGCCCCACGGTCGGCCGGTCGATGCCGAACAGGATGCGCGCCATTGCCGCACCCATGACCGCGAGATCAACCAGATGGTCGGCATCGGCGCCGATCGAGGCGCCGACATCGAGCACAACCGATTCGCCGCGCAGCGTCGGCCACAATGCCGCGATCGCCGGCCGCTCGATGCCGGGCAGTGTCTTGAGGTTGAATTTCGACATCGCCATGAGGGCGCCGGTATTGCCGCCCGATACGACGACATCGGCATCGCCTTTCTTGACCGCATCGATGGCGAGCCACATGGACGATTTCCAGCGGCCATAGCGCAGGGCCTGGCTCGGCTTGTCCTCCATTTTGACGGCAACCTCGGTATGGACGACGCGCGACGCCGCCTTGAGCGCCGGACGCGCATCAAGCAGCGGAGCGATCAGCGCCGAATTGCCGAAGAAGACAAACTCGCTTTCGGGATGACGCGTGAGCGCCACGGCGGCGCCGGCGACCACAACGTCCGGGCCGCGGTCTCCCCCCATGGCGTCGAGAGCAATGCGGACCTTGTCTGACATTGGATGACCTTGCGGTCCTAGGTCCGAATGCTGGGGAGGTGACGCTGGGAGCGCCGACAATACCGCTTCGGCGCCCGGAGACAACTGCATTCAATGTTCATCGCCGCCCCCGGTCAGCTTGGCCAGCGCGGCAAACGGTCCGGCGTCCGGCTTAACATCCTGCGGCGGCTCGAAAACCGCCCCGGGTTTGCGCGGATAAGGATCAAGCCCGAGGATCAGGAACTCGGTCGCCAGCGCACCGAGATCGACGGTTCCATCGATGAGCGGCTCAGGCTCGCCCCACGGCGGGTCGGCGCGGAATTTTTTCTCGACCGCATCGTCGGCACTCTCGGCTGCGGGCTTGCGCGCCGCGGCGGGTCGCGGCGCGAACACGAGATCGATCTCCTCCTCGACCTCGTTCGCGAGCGGCTCGAGCGTGACGACGCAGTTCTGGCCGACCGTCGCCGAGACCCGGCCAACGACGTGCAACCCGCCGACGCCGTGCCGCGTCACGTCGAAGCTTGCATCGAGGCGCGGCAGATCGCGCAGCGCCG
>DATJYT010000509.1:0-10569 GCA_035499475.1 Xanthobacteraceae bacterium
AGCGCGACCATGCCGAGGATGATGGCGCTGGCGAATGCCGCCAGTTCGCCTGAACTTGCCGGTGCCGAGGGAGAATCGTCCGTCGTCGGCGTGACGGCGGGCGAACAGATAGGCAAGGCTGGCGATCGCCAGCGCCGCCACATGGGTCGCCATGTGCCAGCCGTCGGCGACGAGCGCGATGGAGCCGAACAGCGTGCCGCCGGTGATTTCGGCGACCATCATGAACGCCGTAAGCGTCACTACGCTCCAGGTGCGCCGTTCGTGCGCGCCATGTTGCTCGCCGAGGAAGGCGTGCCGGTGCGTCCATTGAGCGATCGAATGGGAATGCATGTTGCACCTTTATCAGCGGCCTATTTGCAATCGGAGACCCAGCGCCCCTCCAGCGTGTTCTGCGAGTCGACCATTTGCATGCCCGCCATCGACGCCTTGGTGCGCACCGTCGCGCTGTAATGGTGGGGACTGTCAAAGGTGAAGTCGCCAGTCAGCTCCATATCGAGCTGCCCTTTGCAGACCAGTCGCCAGGTCAGCTTCTCGCCGGTAAAGCTGCGCTCGATCGGCGCACAGGTCGAATTGACCGTCCGCGGGACCGGGGAAAACGTGGTCGGAAGGTCGTGCACCTCCTCGGACGTGAGGCATTTCGAGGACTCATGCGGCGGCCCGATCACGCCGCCGGTTTCGGTCCGGCTGATGATCCGCCACAGGCCCGGCTCGATGCCCTCCGCCATGGCGAACGTCGCCGCAAGGGCAAGGATGACGGCGGCGAGTGCGACCCGAAGATGCACGGAATTTCATTCCTCGTGTGTGGTCCGGAGCAAGCCTATCCGATTGCTCCGTCCCCGACGCCCGGGCGTCCTGCCCGGCGTTAACCCCCCAGTAACCATAAACCCGGCACATTTTGCCTGGGAGGCATAAGCGTTTCCACCGCACTCTTCGAGGTCTTTCTTGGACGCGAGCGCGGCACCCCTCTTTCGACCCGGTGGCCCAACAGCCGCCGCGCATAGCTTTGAATCACGCGAACGCAGACGGGGCCAATCTAGCGGAATGAGTGATGTGACGTCGGCCGAGAGTGGGGAGACGGCGCTGTCGCGGCTTGTCGACCTCGGCACCATGCTGCGGCGAAGCGACATCGGCCTCGCCGTCGGCATGATGGCGATCCTGGTCGTCCTCATCCTGCCGCTACCGCCGCTGCTGCTCGACTTCTCCCTCGCCATCTCGATCACCTTCTCCGTGTTGATCCTGATGACGTCGCTGTTCATTCAGGCCCCGCTCGAATTCTCAGCGTTCCCGACGGTGCTGCTGATCGCAACCATGCTGCGGCTCGCGCTGAATCTTGCCTCGACCCGATTGATCCTCGCCCACGGCCACGAGGGCACATCCGCCGCCGGCCACGTCATCGAGGCGTTCGGCAACTTCGTGATGGGCGGCAATTTCGTCATTGGCATCATCGTCTTCACAATCCTGGCGATCGTGAACTTCGTGGTCATCACCAAAGGCTCCGGGCGCATCGCCGAAGTCGCCGCCCGATTCCACTTGGACGCCATGCCCGGCAAGCAGATGGCGATCGACGCCGATCTTTCCGCCGGCCTCATCGACGAGAAAGAGGCGCGGCGGCGGCGTAAGAACCTCGAAGACGAATCCGGCTTCTTCGGCGCCATGGACGGCGCCTCGAAATTCGTCCGCGGCGACGCCATTGCCGGCCTACTCGTGGTGTTGATTAACGTCATCGGCGGCATGGTGATCGGCATCGTGCAGCAAAGCCTCACATTCACCGACGCGGCGCGCACCTACACGCTGCTGACCGTCGGCGACGGCCTGGTCACGCAGATCCCGGCGCTGATCGTTTCGACTGCGGCGGGCCTCCTGGTGTCGAAGGCCGGCGTTGCCGGCGCGGCCGATAAGGCGCTGCTCAGCCAGCTGTCGGGCTATCCCAAGGCGCTCGGCATGTCGGCCGCCGTCATGCTGGTGATGGCGCTTCTGCCCGGCATCCCAATGATTCCATTCTGCGCGCTTGGCGGCGGCGCAGCGAGCCTCGCCTACCTGATCAACCGCCGCAATAAACAAGCCGTCGCGACCGAAGCGACCAAGACCGAAGCCGCCAAGGCGGCGCCGGCCGACGAACCGGTGTCGGCCGCTCTGAAGATGGACGATCTCAAGATCGAGCTCGGCTACGCGCTGCTGCCACTCGTCAATGCACCCGACGGTTCCGACCGGCTGACCGAGCAGATCAAGGCGCTGCGCCGTTCGCTGGCGACCGAGATGGGCTTCGTCATGCCGGCGGTGCGTATCCTCGACAATGTGCAGCTCGACGCCAACGCCTATGTCATCAAGATCAAGGAGGTCGAAGCCGGCAGCGGCAAGGTTTGGCAGGGCCAGTACATGGTCATGGACCCGGCCGGCAACCAGGTCACGCTGCCCGGCCTGCACACGACGGAGCCGACCTTCGGTCTGCCGGCGACCTGGATCGATGCCTCGCTCAAAGAGGAAGCCTCCGTCAAAGGTTACACCGTGGTCGACGCCGCGACCGTGCTCGCCACGCACCTCACCGAGCTGATCAAGGCCAACATGTCCGAACTGTTGTCTTACGGCGAGGTGCAGAAACTGATCAAAGAGCTGCCGAAGGAACAAGGCGATCTGGTCAAGGACATCGTGCCGTCCCTGATCAGCATTTCGGGCATCCAGCGCGTGCTGCAAATCCTGCTGGCCGAACGGGTATCGATCCGCGATCTCGCGACCATTCTGGAAGGCATTGCCGACGGACTCGCCACGACGCGCAATCCGACAATGCTGGCCGAGCACGTTCGCGCGCGGCTGGCGCGTCAGCTCTGCGCTCAGCACACCAGCCCGGCCGGCCACCTGCCGATCATCGCGCTCACCGCCAAATGGGAGCAGGCCTTCGCCGAATCCATCGTCGGCCAAGGCGACGACCGCAGCCTCGCCATGCAACCCTCAAAGCTCACCGAGTTCATCAACCTGGTGCGCGAGAAATTCGAGCAAGCGGCGCGCGACGGCGAAGCGCCGGTTTTGGTCACCTCTCCAGCGGCGCGGCCGTTCGTGCGCGGCATCGTCGAGCGCTTTCGCGCCCAAACCAGCGTGCTCGCGCAGTCGGAAATTCACCCGCGGGTAAGGCTGAAGACTGTCGCGAGCATTTAGCCAGTTGCTGACGCCGTCTCTACGGCGCAACCGACAGCCCGACGACGTGATGCCGTTCGATCAGCCGCGCCACCAAACCTGAACGCTTCGCGTCCGCGACGAACGTACAGAGGAATTCGGCGCCGGCGGCATTCGGCTTTGCGGTGCCGATGGCCTGCTGGACAGCCGTGAAATTGCCGGGAAGGATCCTGGCCCCCGGCACCTTTTTCACGTCGGCAAGCAGTTGCGGCCTCAGCCCGGCCAGCGCGTCGAGACGCTCGGCCACGAATTGATCCAGCGGGCCGTCCGCCGTGTCCGAACGCAACACCTTCGCGTGCTTGATATTGCGGGCAAGCCACAGGTCGTAGGCGCTGCCTGCGCGCACGGCGATGCGCGCGCCGGGGCGATCGACCTCGGCGACGCTGTTGAAGGCCGAACCCGGCTGCACCAGATAGGTCGCCTCGATCTCGCAATAGGCGGGCGTGAACGCGATCTTCTCGGCCCGCGCCGGCTCGGCGCCGATGAGACCGATGTCCCATTGATTGGTGCCGGCGGCGTCCGCGAGCTTCGAGGGCCGATCGAATTTCACGTAGGCGACCGGGACGGCGAGGCGTTTTGCGATTTCGGCCGCCATGTCGGGGGCGACCCCCTGCGGGTCTCCAGAGGGGCTCATCCCGGTTACCAGGAGGCCGTTGCTGGTATTGATGCCCGCACGAAGCACGCCTGTTGGCGCCAGTTGGGAAACGATTTCACGCACGTTCGGATGCTCCCTCAGCCGTCAGATCAGCCCGTAGCCGTCAGATCAGCCCGTCATAGCCCTGAAATGGCATCCCGTCAGCCGTCCCTGCCCTCGCCCTTTTGGCGCCCTTTTGGAGGCAGGAACCAAGCCTCGGATCAACCGTTATCACGCCAGTTCAAACGTCGGTGAGACCGCGTTTCAGGACACAGATTTGTAATTAGTTGACTGGTTTGAGTGAACCGTTTGACCCGGCAGCTGCGTCTAAGAGGCAGAAGACTGGGAGGTCGCAATGAACCATTCGATGTATAGCGCCGACCGCGGCACCCATCTGAAAATCGTGGTCATTGGTTTGATTTGCGCGACATTGGTCGCCTTCGTGGGCATTTTTTCCCATGTCAGCGACATCGATCTTGGCACGGCGGCGCTGGTCAAGGCTGGGCAGCCGACGTCGGTTAGCGGCCAGGTCCCGACCATCCGATAATCGCGGGGCTCGTTCCAGAATGGGCATCACGTTCGCGGCGGTGCCTGGTCCGGGATCGCTTCAACCATTTTTCCCGTGAAAAGGATCGGCCCCGTTGGGGCGCCGCTTTTCGATCCGCCCGCCGGCTCAAGCGAAATCGCGTAGCTCGCCCGTCGCAGGGTATCGACGTCGTAGACGCCGGGAAGCGCACGTTGGGTGAACTCGTCGGCGCCGACGAGGCCGAGCGACCGTGGCGCCGGGAAGCGGGGTGAGATCAGCCAAAGCTCATAGCTGCGGTCGGGCTCAGGATTTGCCGAAACGCGCCGCACCACGAGCATGCGGCTCGCCGGATCTACCGTCAAAAGAAACGCCGGTCCGGTCGGCTCCTGTTGCAGCACGGCAACCAGTTGCGCCGAGAGCCGCGCAGGTTGTTGCGATTGGGCGACCACCTGTGGCGGCGCCTGGCGTCCGGGAATAAGGCCGGGCGCGAGCATCGAGACGACGACGAATGCCGCCAGCAAGGCAGCGACCGCTCCGGTCAGCGCCGTCATGCGGCGCCAACGACGAACCCGACGCGCGAGTTGGATCACTTCGGCGCTGCGCTCGACCTTCGGTGTAGCGATATCGGGCTCTTCGACGGGCGCGGGCTGGGCGGTAAAAGCCTCATCCATCGATTTGGAGAACAACGTTGCGAACGCCTCGGCCGCTTCATCGGCCGAGGCGGCGGTCGGCTCGGCGGACGGCTGCGATATGCTCGATGCCAGCACCGAGACCGGAGAGAGCGCGTCTTTCATTTCGTCGGCCAGGTCAGATGCGGCAGTAGCGCCAGGCGCTGCGGCAGGGCTCGGCGATGCCGGCGCCTCGACCGGAAGGGCAGCGATTGAAGAGGCAAGAGGATCGCCGGGCACCGGAGCGGTGGCGGCCAAGAAGGCTGCTTCGGACTCATCGCGCCCGAACGCTTGCGGCGCCATCGCCGCGATTTCTTTCTTGATCTTGTCCCACAACTCCGCCGGTGGCTCGACCGCTTCCACCATGACGTTGAGCTCGCCAAGCCGACGCTCCCACAACCGCACCGCCTCGGCAAAGCCGGGATCGATCGCGAGTAACGCTTCGGCATGCTCGCGCTCGTCAGCCGAAAGCGTTCCGAGCACATATTCGGCCGCAACCGCATCCTGGGCGTCGTCGTACATCACAGCCTCGGTCCATTCAGGATCATGCTCCGCGCCCCATGCATTCGCGAATTTCGAGCAGGCTGCGACGCAGCCACGTCTTGATCGTGTTCACCGGAATGTCGAGCTTCAACGAGAGCTGCTCGCGACTCCAGCCGCTGTAATAGGCCAAGAGAACGATGCGTTGCTTTTCGGGGTCGAGCTTGCCGAGGCAGGCCAAAAGCCGCCTGAGTTCTTCAGTCATTTCGCGGCGCGCCAGCGGAGGCGGCGCGTCGGATGCAACCTCCATCGCGTCCGGCTCCTCCTCGATCGAGACCTCGCCCTTTTTGCGCACGATGTCGATTGCCCGATTGCGCGCGATCGCCACCATCCAGGTGATGGGGCTCGCCAGCAATGGGTCAAACTTGTCCGCCATTTTCCAGACTTTGAGATAGGTCTCCTGCATGACCTCTTCGGCCAATTCGGGCCTGCCCAAGATACGGAGAAGGACGCCATAGAGTTTCGCTCGCGTGGCGCCATAGAGGCGCTCAAACGCGGACGCATCGCCTTTGGCGACGGCTCCAAGCAGCCAGACGAGATCCGCCTGCATCAACATAACAGCCCCTGGCCCCAGGGGGCGTTCCCCCGATGTTGATTATCGCCACGGAAGGCGGCTCTCGTCGAGGGTGAACAAGAGGTGAAATAGACGCGGGGCGTGCGGGTGCGGCAGAGCGTAGGGCTTCCTGCCGCAGTGCGAAATCAGGCTGGTTCGGGTCACGTGCTGACGCGGCTACAGCGGGCGTTCGAGCCGCAATAGCCGGCTTATGCGGGCGCAACGCCCCGCAGCCGCATCAACGCGATGTCGTCGATTTCGGCCTGCTCGGCCGCGCTTTCCGCCTCGCGCTCGCGCATCTGATCGCGTTCGTCGAGGAGTTCGACCTTCTTGAGATCGTCAAAGGCTTCGGCCAGTGCGAGCTTGGCGTCCTCAAGCTGGGTGCGCAACTCGTCGGCCGAGCGCTTGAGGTTCTCCCGACGCGCAATCGCGGCCTTGGCGTAGGTCGGATAGGCAAAATGGCCGGGATCATGAATCCCGGCCCGATCCTGTTCGACCTTGATTTCGCGCTCGAGGTCGGCGGCCATGCGCTCGAACTCGGCGATCATCGTCTCAATCTGCGCGACCTTGCGCCGCTTCTCGTCGACCTGAAATTTCTTCAGACGAATGAGCGTCTCGCGAGACTTCATCGACTACTACTCCCCCGAAGCCACGGAACCTGGGGCTGCCCCCTCCAGACCTCCGCCGCGCGGACGTCGGGAGGGGACGGCACCGCCAATCCCGCGGAATGTGGCACGATAACGTTAGCGTTCGGTTTCCGAGGCGGCCAAAATCTCGGCAAGACGGCGGTAACCATCAGCCAGACTGGTTGCTTCTTCCTTACCTTGCGAAAGAAAGTCCTCGAGCGGCTTATGCAGCCGGATAGCCTCGTCGACCTCGGGACTGGTGCCGGACCGGTAGGCGCCAAGCCGAATGAGTTCCTCCATATCCGCATAGGTTGCCATGATCTGCCGGGCGCGGTTCAGGACCGGCAGGAAGGCCTGATCGGCAGCTTTCGGCATGGTGCGCGACACCGATTTGAGAAGATTGATGGCCGGGTAACGCCCCCGCTCGGCGATCGCCCGTTCCATGACAATGTGGCCGTCAAGGATGCCGCGCACGGCGTCTGCGATCGGCTCGTTATGGTCGTCGCCGTCCACCAGCACGGTGAAAATGCCGGTGATGGTGCCCTGCTCCGTGCCCGGTCCAGCCCGTTCGAGAAGACGCGGCAGTTCGGTGAAGACCGTCGGCGTGTAGCCCTTCGCGGTCGGGGGCTCGCCGGCGGACAGCCCGATCTCGCGTTGCGCCATGGCGAAACGCGTGACCGAATCCATCAGCACCAGAACGTCTTTGCCCTCATCGCGGAAGTACTCGGCGATGGCGAGCGTTTCATGGGCGGCCTGGCGGCGCATCAGCGCCGGCTCGTCCGACGTCGAGACCACGACCACCGAGCGGGCAAGGCCGGCTTCGCCAAGATCGTCCTGGAGGAATTCCTGCACTTCTCTGCCGCGTTCGCCGATCAACCCGATTACGGTGACGTCGGCCATGACGTTTCGCGCCAGCATCGACAAGAGGACCGATTTGCCGACGCCTGAGCCCGAGAAAATGCCCATGCGCTGACCGCGGCAGCAGGTTACGAAGGTGTTGAGCGCGCGCACCCCGAGGTCGAGCGGCGAACCGACGCGGCGGCGCGCATGCGCGAGCGGTGGCGTATTTCTGAACGGATAAGGTGACGGCCCGAACAGCAGCGGCCCCTTGCCGTCGATAGGCTCGCCGAGCGCGTTGACGACGCGCCCAAGCCAGCCGGCGGAGGGACGCACCGCTCCCGCGACGGAGGTCACCAAGGCGCGGCAGCCCCGCCGCACGCCCTCGAGCGGCGCGAAAGGCATCAGCAGCGCATTGGAACCGGAAAAGCCGACGACCTCGCAGGGGATGTTCTTCCCGGCGGTCTCGACAACGACGCGGGCGCCGACCGACATCGCGTGCAACGGTCCGGACACCTCGACCATCAGACCGCGCACCCCGACCACACGACCGTAGATATCGATGCCGTCGAGTTCGTTGATCTGTTCGGCCAAAGCTTTCATTGCGGATTAGCCTTTATGGCGCTCGAGCCCGGGTGGCGCGCCACCGGAGCGCCGCACAAGCGCAACAATGGTTACCCGGAGGACCTCGGCTTTAACTGTGTATTTACCCGGGCCGTTAATCATCTCGTTATCGTCCTTGGGAACAAGGCGGCTCGCTCAGCCAAGACGGAGGGGCGAGTCGTTAGAGTCGGTTAGAGCCGGAACTTCATTTGATACATGAGCGACTGCGTGGCCAAAAAACCACTGTCAGGCAACATCTTAAGGCGATTCGACCGAAATTGCCTACAGAATGCTTGCGCGCAGGAATCAGGTTTTGTTAACCATAGGTTCGCTAGTGTCTCGAATCAGTTTGTCCAAGGCGTTTTCCAGGGGCTGCCGCCGCTGCGGCGTGCCGACCTTGAGCCCTCGCGGCGAGGAAGGGGACTGGCATGCGCGTATTGCTGATTGAAGACGATAGCGCCACCGCGCAATCGATCGAGTTGATGCTCAAATCCGAGAGCTTCAACGTCTACACCACCGATCTCGGCGAGGAAGGGATCGATCTGGGTAAGATCTACGACTACGACATCATCCTCCTCGACCTCAATCTTCCGGATATGTCCGGCTTCGAAGTTTTGCGCTCGCTGCGCGTTTCGAAGGTCAAGACGCCGATCCTGATCTTGTCGGGGCTCGCCGGCATCGAAGACAAGGTCAGAGGGCTCGGCTTCGGCGCCGACGACTACATGACCAAGCCGTTCCACAAGGACGAATTGGTCGCCCGCATCCACGCCATCGTGCGCCGCTCCAAGGGCCACGCCCAATCCGTCATTCAGACCGGCGATCTCGTGGTCAATCTCGATACCAAGACCGTCGAGGTCAGTTCGGCGCGCGTGCACCTGACCGGCAAGGAGTACCAGATGCTGGAACTCCTGAGCCTGCGCAAAGGCACCACGCTCACCAAAGAGATGTTCCTCAATCATCTCTACGGCGGCATGGACGAACCGGAACTGAAGATCATCGACGTGTTCATCTGCAAGCTGCGCAAGAAGCTCGCCAACGCATCGAACGGCAAGAACTATATCGAAACAGTTTGGGGCCGTGGTTATGTGCTACGCGAACCGACCGAGGACGAAGCAAGGGTGCCGGCCTGAGGTCGTCCTCAAGCGAAATACCGAACCCCGGCGAATAGCCGGGGTTTTTATTTGCGGCGGCTGCTACGCCCCTGCCGAAGACAGCGTGCTCGGCAACGTCAAATAAAAAGTAGTTCCCAACGGAGCGCGCGGCGAGGCCCATAGCTTGCCGCCGTGGGCTTCGACGACTGACCGGCAAATGGAAAGACCCATTCCCATACCGTTGGTCTTGGTCGTGAAAAACGCATCGAAGATGCGGTCAAAATAAGCCGGGTCGATGCCGCTTCCGGTGTCTTCGACCGTTATCCGCACGAAGCGCTCGTCGTCGAGCCCGCTGCTGACGGTCAATTGCCGCTCTCGCCCCGTTACCGCGCTCATCGCCTCGACCGCATTCATGATGAGGTTGAGGAGCACCTGCTGCAACTGCATGCGCTCCGCCATCACCTGCGGCAGCCCGTCACGCATGTCGCTGACGAGCGACACCCGATGATTCTCCAGCTCACCCTGCGCCAGCGCCAAGACTTCGGCGACGAGCACGTTGACGTCAACCGGCGTCGGCTCGGGTGATTCCCTGCCGAACATGGCGCGAATGCTGCTGATCAGCTCGTTCATGCGGTGGCCGTCGGCGACAATGTGCTCGAGTGCCGTTCGCGCCTCGTCCAGATCTGGGTCCGCGTGATCGAGCCATCGCAAGGCGCTATTGGCGCCCATCACCATGGCCGCCAGCGGCTGCCTGATTTCATGGGCGATTGATGCCGTCATCGCTCCCATCGTGCTTTGCCGCGAAGCGTGCGCCAGTTGGCGATGCAACGCGTGCAACTGCTCATTGGCTCGCTTGAGCGTCGTAATGTCTCTGGCGACCGCATAGATAAATCCGCGATCCGGGACGGCACGCCATGCCAGCCAGCAGTAGGAGCCGTCTCGGCATCGGATACGGTTCTCGAAATGCCTCGCGGCTCCGCCGGTCGCGAGGCCCCCGAATTCCACGCGCGAGCGCTCGCGGTCATCGGGATGAATAAATCCCTCGATTGCGCTGCCGATGAGGTCTTCGGAAGACCAGCCGAGCGTGGCAGTCCAGGCCGGATTGACGTTCAGAATCTTGCCCGTCAGGTCGCTGACAAGAAGGAGATCAAGCGAAACGTTCCAAATGCGGTCGCGCTCCTCGGCCTGCTCCGCAACGCGTCCGGCCAAAGTTTCGTTGAGCTTGCGTAGCTGCTCCCGGCTCGCGGCGAGCTCCGCGTCGGCGCGCTTGCGATCGGTGATCTCTTCGGCGGCGACGTTGATGCCGATGACTTCTCCGCTCGC
>DATJYT010000510.1:0-4667 GCA_035499475.1 Xanthobacteraceae bacterium
TGCTATCTTCTGCGCGCGCCAACCGCGCGCGCCTTATTTTGCCGCCACAGCGCGAGCGCGTCGGCGATATCGCGCTGCTGCCGGCGCTTGCTGCCGCCGCGGACGAATGTCAACGAAAAAGTGACGAGATCGACTGTCGGATCCGCCACTTTACGTTACATCGCCCAATCCTCCGTCCTCAATCCAGGAACCCGGGTAAACTCGCGCGCATTCGCCGTCACCAGCACCGCATCGCGGCGTCGCGCTTGCGCGGCGATGAGCACGTCGTAGGGTCCGATCGGCGTGCCGGCCCGCGCCAACTCCGCTCTGATGTCGCCGGCTTCGCGGGCGTCCTCGGCGTCGAAGGGGAGCACCTCGATCGGCGCTGCGAGGAAATCGGCGATCCGGTCGGCATTGCGTTCGGGCTGCGCGCTCTTGGCGACGCCGTAGCAGAGTTCGAACAGCACGATCGATGAAAGCGCGATGGACTGGCCGCCGTCGATCGCCGCCCTCAGGTGCGCCTCGACGCGGGACGTTGTCCGGTTGAGCACCGCGATAACGACGTTGCTGTCGAGACAGATCATTCGTCGAAATATTTGCGATCGTCGATCGGCATGGGCGGCTGCTCGCGGCCGTCTTCCATGAACGGCGTGTCTTGGTACTCGCCGAGCTTCGCCCACCAGGCGTCGAAGTCGAACGGTTCGTCCATCGGCTCCAGAAGCACGGCGCGGCCGATGTGGCGTACGTGCACTTCCTTGCCGGGCAGGCGGAATTCCTTAGGGAGCCGGACCGCCTGGCTGCGCCCGTGCAGGAAGATTTTCGCGGTGGGCTTTTCGTTCACGGCTCATGTCCTGTGTGCGCAATTCGATTGATAGATATCATGAGATAGATATCAGGGGCCAGTCCCTGATACAAGGGCGGCCTTAAGAAACGCGAATTGCGACATCGCTTCGCCATCAGGCCGCTGAGGCGCGGACTTCCAGGTGCACGCCGGTTTTCTTCTGCAGCACGCGGATCACTTCGGACAAATTGGCCGCGGTCGGATTGCCGTTCGGGCCGAACATGCGCATCAGGCTTTTGGGCGGTATGCGGGTCGCTTTGGCCAGCGCCGAAAAGCCGATGGTCGCATTGATGAAGTCGCGCAGCACCGTGCGCGCCGTATCGACGTCGCCCTCGAGCAAGGTCTGCACGGCTTCCTGGAACAACGCCTGACGGAATTCCGGGTCGGATTTGATCTTGGCTTTGATGTGATCCCTGAAACTGCGCGTCA
The DNA here is from genome assembly GCA_035499475.1 of Xanthobacteraceae bacterium. GTDB lineage: Bacteria > Pseudomonadota > Alphaproteobacteria > Rhizobiales > Xanthobacteraceae > BOG-931. The sequence goes on from DATJYT010000510.1 coordinate 1,250, forward strand.
GAACCATGTGCGACCTCATGAATGGCGGAACGTCTTCAGCTCTTTGTATTCGGCCCAACGAACCCTGGCGGTTGCGATGTCCTCGTTTTGCCGCCGCTTGGTGCCGCCTGCGAGCAGGATGATAAGCGTCTCGCCGTCCTGCCCGAAATAAATCCGGTAGCCGGGTCCAAAATCCAATTTCAGCTCGGCCACGCCGCCGACGACGCCTTTCACGCGCGAACGATTGCCGCGCGCGAGGCGCGTCAACGCGACCGTGATCCTTGCCTGGGTTTGCCGGTCCAATGAGTCAAGCCAAACCTGAAACGGAACCCGGCCATTCGAGTCGACGAATGACCTGATCGCCATTTCAATCATAAGGTACCATATATGTTACCTTATTGCAACTCCGGCCGGGTGTGCACAACCGCTGGGAGATTGTCAGCCGGCCGCGGCCCTTGGCCTACAGCTCGCAGCCGAAAGAGCGATGCTGGAGCGAGTTCACCTCAACACAGTTGCTCACCCCAACCCTCTCCCCGTCGGGGCGAGGGGGTTCGCCGTGCCTGCGGCTTGTCGGTCCAGCGCCTTCTGGTCCGACGCTTGGCGGCCAGAAATTCTGCTCGGCGGCCGGCCCTTCGCCCCTCCCGCACCGGGCAAATGGCCCCCATATAAATGTCCGTCAGGGGATCGCTTTGCCGGGCCGGCCGGCCCGGTTTTTGCCGAAACTCTGACGTTTTGATCCACCCCAATGACGATGTCCGGGCGGTGCCTTAGGGGCTGCCGGGATAGGCCGAGGGAAAACGCCATGAATTTCGACAAGTATACCGACCGCAGCCGCGGTTTCGTGCAGTCCGCCCAGTCGCTCGCGCAGCGCGAGGGGCATCAGCAATTTGCGCCCGAACATCTCCTCAAAGTGCTGCTCGACGACCCCGAGGGGTTGGCGGCGGGGCTGATCGACCGCTCCGGCGGCAATTCGCGCGCGGCGCTTGCAGCCGTCGAGGCGGCGCTCGCCAAGCGGCCGAAGATTTCCGGCGGCGGGGCGGGGCAGGTCTATCTCGATCCGGCGCTCGGACGCGTCTTCGACACCGCCGAGAAGGCGGGCGAGAAAGCCGGCGACAGCTTCGTCACCGTCGAGCGGCTGCTGCTCGCGCTCGCGCTCGAGAAGGGCAGCGAGGCCGGAAAAATCCTCGCCAATGCCGGCGTTACGCCGCAAAACCTCAACGCCGCCATCGAGGCGCTGCGCAAAGGCCGCACCGCCGACAGCGCCTCCGCCGAGAACGCCTATGACGCGCTGAAAAAATACGCCCGCGATCTCACGCAGGCGGCGCGCGACGGCAAGCTCGATCCGGTGATCGGGCGCGACGAGGAAATCCGCCGCACTGTGCAGGTGCTGTCGCGCCGCACCAAGAACAATCCGGTGCTGATCGGCGAGCCCGGCGTCGGCAAGACCGCGATCGTCGAGGGCTTGGCGCTTCGCATCGTCAACGGCGACGTGCCGGAGAGCCTGCAGGACAAGAAGCTTCTCTCGCTCGACATGGGCGCGCTCATCGCCGGCGCCAAATACCGCGGCGAGTTTGAGGAGCGGCTCAAGGCCGTGCTTCAGGAGGTCACCGGCTCGGCCGGCGCCTACATTCTCTTCATCGACGAGATGCATACGATCATCGGCGCCGGCAAAGCCGACGGCGCCATGGATGCGTCCAATCTGCTCAAGCCGGCTTTGGCGCGCGGCGAATTGCATTGCATCGGCGCCACCACGCTCGACGAATACAAGAAGCACGTCGAGAAGGATGCCGCCTTGGCGCGGCGCTTCCAGCCGGTCTATGTGGACGAGCCGAGCGTCGAGGATACGATTTCGATTCTGCGCGGCCTCAAGGAGAAATACGAGGCGCACCACAAGGTGAAGATCACCGATGCGGCGCTGGTCGCCGCCGCGACGCTCTCGCACCGCTACATCACCGACCGCTTCCTGCCCGACAAGGCGATCGACCTCGTCGACGAGGCGGCGGCGCGGCTGCGCATGCAGATCGATTCCAAGCCCGAGGAGCTCGATAATCTCGATCGCGAAATCGTGCGGCTCAAGATCGAGCAGGAGGCCTTGAAGAAGGAGACCGATCCGGGCTCCAAGGATCGCCTGAAACGGCTCGAGAAGGATCTGGCGCAGCTTCAGGAAAAAGCCGATGCGCTGACCGCCAAGTGGAAGTCGGAGAAGGACAAGCTCTCCTCCGCTGCCGATTTGCAGAACCAGCTCGACAGGGCGAAGAACGATCTCGCCGACGCCATCCGCCGCGGCGATTATCAGCGCGCCGGCGAATTGCAGTACAGCGCCATCCCCGGTATCGAGAAGAAGCTCAAGGACACCGAAGCGGCCTCCGGCAAGGGCGGCGCCGCCGGCCTTCTGGCCGAAGAGGCGGTGACCGCCAATCACGTCGCGCAGGTGGTGTCGCGCTGGACCGGCATTCCGGTCGACCGCATGCTCGAAGGCGAGCGTGAGAAGCTTCTGAAAATGGAAGACCAGATCGGCAAGCGCGTGGTCGGCCAGGCCGAAGCCGTCAAGGCGGTCTCGACTGCGGTGCGCCGCGCCCGCGCCGGACTGCAGGATCCGAACCGGCCCATTGGCTCGTTCATGTTCCTCGGGCCGACCGGCGTCGGCAAGACCGAGCTCACGAAAGCTTTGGCGGAATTCCTGTTCGATGATGAACATGCCCTCGTGCGCATCGACATGTCGGAGTTCATGGAGAAGCATTCGGTCGCGCGGCTCATCGGCGCGCCTCCGGGCTATGTCGGCTACGAGGAGGGCGGCGCGCTCACCGAAGCGGTGCGGCGGCGGCCCTATCAGGTGGTGCTGTTCGACGAGATCGAGAAGGCGCATCCGGACGTGTTCAACGTCCTCCTGCAAGTGCTCGACGACGGCCGGCTCACCGACGGGCAGGGCCGCACCGTGGATTTCCGCAACACGCTGATCGTCATGACCTCGAATCTCGGCGCCGAATATCTGGTGGCGCAGGGCGAGGGCGAGGAGACCGCGAAAGTGCGCGACCTCGTCATGGCCGAAGTGCGGGCGCGGTTCCGGCCGGAGTTTTTGAACCGCGTCGACGAGATCATCCTGTTCCACCGCCTCAAGCGCGAGCACATGGGCGCGATTGTCGACATCCAGTTGCGGCAACTGCAGAAGCTCCTGGACGATCGCAAGATCACCATCACGCTCGACGCCAAGGCGCGCGACTGGCTCGCCGACAAGGGCTACGATCCCGCCTACGGCGCGCGGCCGCTCAAGCGCGTGATCCAGAAGTCGGTGCAGGATCCGCTCGCCGAGCTCATCCTCTCCGGCCGCATCAAGGACGGCGAGAAGGTCGCGATCTCGGCCGGTAAGCAGGGTCTCTCGTTCAACGGCGCCGCAGTCGCCGCGGCGGCGTAATTCATTCCGCGTCATCATCCGCGGAGG
>DATJYT010000511.1:0-3557 GCA_035499475.1 Xanthobacteraceae bacterium
GGGCGAGCCCTATCGCGCTACCGACGGGACGATCTTCGTCTGCGTTGAAGGGCAGGGCACCACCACCGTCGACGGCAAGGTGCTCGACTGGGGTCCGAACGACGTCTTCGTCGTGCCGCCGTGGAAGCGCTACTCCCACAATATCGCCAAGGAAGCGGTGCTGTTCTCGATCTCCGACCGCCCGGCACAGAAGGCGCTCGGCATCTGGCGCGAGGGGAAGTAAGTGTTCCCCTCCCCACAAGGGGAGGGCTAATGACTTCCCCTTTCATCCACGACGTCCCGCCGCAGCGCGTCGTCTTCGCCACCGGCGCGCTGGTGCGCATTGGCGAAGAGGCCGAGCGGCTAAAGCTCGGCCGGGCGCTCGTGGTAGCGACGCCGGGAAGCGGTGCGCGGCTTGGCCGCCAGGTTGTTGATCTGCTCGGTTCGCGTTCTGCAGGTCTGCACGCGCATGCGGTCGTGCACGTGCCAAAAGCGGTCGCCAATGCAGGACTCGCGGCGGCGCGCGAGACGAAGGCCGATGGCCTGATCGCCGTCGGCGGCGGCGCCGCGATCGGGCTCGCCAAAGCCATCGCGCTGCAAACCGGCTTGCCGATCATCGCAGTGCCGACGACCTATTCGGGCTCGGAGGCAACGCCGATCTTCGGCATGACCGACGGCGAGCGCAAAATCACTGGGCGCGACGCAAAGGTTTTGCCGCGCAGCATTGTCTACGATCCCGACCTTACACTCGGCCTGCCGGCCGCGGTGAGCGCGGCGAGCGGTATGAATGCCGTCGCCCACTGCGTCGAGGGCCTATGGGCCGACAACCGCACGCCAGTAACGGTAGCGCTCGCGACCGAGGCGATGCGCCGCTTCGGCACAAGCCTGCCCGCGGCGGTGACGAACGCCGGCGACCGCGAGGCGCGTGCGCAGTGCCTGATCGGCGCTTGGCTCGCCGGTACGGTGCTGACCGCCGGCACGGCGCTGCAGCACAAGCTGGCGCACGTGCTGGGCGGCCTCGGTCTGCCGCATGCCGAGACCCACGCGATCATCCTGCCGCACGTGATGCGCTTTAATCTCGACGCGGCGCCGGAAGCGGAGTCGCATCTGCAGGATGCACTCGGCAGCAGCGATCCGGCCGATGCCGTGGCGGCGATGCTGAGAAAATTTCCGATCCCGGAACGGCTGCGTGAAGTGGGTTTTAAACAAAGCAAGGCCGCCTTCGTTGCCGATGAGATCGCCGCCGCGAAGATCGCGATGCCGCGCGAGGCCTCGGCGGCCGACATACGCAGGCTGCTCGCCGCGGCGTATTGACCGGCAGCTTTTCGCGCTGCGCCGTGATGTCCTCAGTTGGGCTCGGGGCATCGTTCGCAGGGCTTGGAGGCGCGGATGTCGGCAGCATGAACTCCAAGACAGTTCTCATTTCGGGTGTCGGCATTGCTGGCCCGACTCTCGCCTTTTGGCTGAGGCGCGCGGGATTTGAACCCACGCTGATCGAATCTGCGCCGACGTTGCGAACGAACGGCTATGTCGTCGATTTCTGGGGCCTTGGCTATGACATTGCCGAAATGATGGGTCTAGCGGGGAAGATCAATAGTATCGGCTATCACATGCGTGAAATGCGCATAGTGAACGACCGCGGTCAGCGCATCGCGAGCCTCGGCACACGGGTGTTCACGGAATTAACCGGTGGGCGCTACGTGACTCTCGGACGGAGCGATCTGTCGCGACTGCTCTTCGAGCAAGTGAGAGACACGACAGAGACCATCTTCGGCGATGAAATTGTTTCTCTGCAGGAGCGCTATGACGGCGTCGACGCCGAGTTTCGGAATGCCAAGGCGCGCCGATTCGACCTCGTCGTCGGCGCAGACGGGCTGCACTCCAAGGTGCGCCGTCTGGTGTTCGGTCCCGAAGATCACTTCGAAACGTATCTTGGCTATTACGTTGCCGCGTTCGAGGTTCGAGGCTACGAGCGGCGGGACGAGGGTGTCTATGTCGTCTACAATCAGCCGGGTCGAATGCTTGGGCGCTTTGCGCTGCGTCAAGATCGCACCCTGTTTCTCTTTGTCTTCGCGCGGGACCGGCCGGTATCAACGTCCGACGCCGCCGCGCCGAAGGCGATGTTGCGAGAACAGTTCGGAACCGGAACGTGGGAGTGCTCGCGCATTCTCGAAGAGCTCGATCGATCCGACAACCTCTATTTCGATCGCGTCAGCCAGATCAAGATGGAGCACTGGTCGCGGGGGCGAATCGCGCTCGTCGGCGACGCCGCTTTCTGCGTATCCTTGATGGCGGGTCAGGGCTCGGCGCTGGCAATGACGGCCGCCTATGTAATGGCGGGTGAGCTTTTCAGAGCGGCCGGGCGATACGAAAAGGCATTTCACGATTATGAAGCCCTGTTGCGAGCCTATATCGGCTCAAAACAGAGGGGAGCCGAACGGTTCTCCTCCGCGTTTGCGCCACTGACCCGCTGGGGTCTGTTTCTGCGCAATCAAGTAATTAGAGCATGCGCGCTTCCTGGACTGTCAAAGCGCGCGTTCGGCAGAGACATTGTCGATCGGCTGGCTCTGCCGCATTACGACTGGTAGTCGCGGTCAGCTTGTGGTGACCCCTTAAGTCCGGGATTAGCGCGCAAGGTGTCATCGCATGACGGCGATGTCGGTTGGCCGCCGTTTGCGCGGATGCTTCAGTTCAAGATCTTATCCGCGACACCGCTCTTGATCAGCTTGCCCCATCGCGCCGTTTCGCTGCGGATGAAGGCGTCGAGTTCTTCCGGCGTGTCGGTCGCGGGAGACAACCCCGCCTTGTCGAGCCGCGCTGCCATTTGCGGATCGGCATAGATGGCGGCGACTTCGTGCTGGAGCTTGTCGCGGATCGGCTTCGGCGTGTTGGCCGGCGCGACGATGCCGATCCAGGTCGAGCTTTCGGCGAGGTTCGGAAGATCGGCGGCGGACGAAAGGCTCGGCACGTCGGGCAGCAGCGGCAGCGGACGGTCGCTGTATTTGGCGAGCGCGCGGAATTTTCCGGCTTCGATGAGCGGCAAGGCGTTGGAGACGCTGTCCTGCGCGAAATCGACGGCGCCGGTGAGCAGTCCCTGGGTGATGTCGGCACTCCCCTTGAACGGCACCAGCGTGACATCGATGCCGGCGGCCTGCGCGAAAGCGAGCGCGCCGAGCCGCGAGGTGATGGTTCCGGCGCCCATGTTGAGCTTGCCCGGATTGGCCTTGGCTCGGGCGATGAGTTCCCGCATCGTCTTCGGCCCATCGCTGCGCGTGGTGATTAGGGAGATGTTCTTGGTGAGCAGCGTGACCGGCGCAAAGTCCTTGAGCGGATCGTAAGGCAGGTTGGCGAGCACCAGCGGGTTCATCACCATGGTCACATCCATGGCGACGAGGAGCGTGTAGCCGTCGGGCGGCGATTTCGCCACCAGTTCAGCACCGATCGCGGTGTTGCCGCCGGCGCGGTTCTCGATCACGACCGGCTTGCCCCAATGCTCGGAAAATTTCTGCCCGAGGATGCGCGCGATGGCGTCGGCGGGACCGCCGGCCGGGAACGGCACGATCATGCGGATGGTGCGC
>DATJYT010000512.1:0-5901 GCA_035499475.1 Xanthobacteraceae bacterium
CAAGAACCGGCGCTGTGGATCAAGGATCCGCTGGCGATATTCGCCGACAACGCCGCGCGCGGCCTCGTGGTGCGCGACGGGCGCATCGTCCAACTGGTCCCGGCCGGCGGCGAACCTGCGGCGCGCGACGTGCAAATCTTCGCGGCCGGCGAACACGTCGTCCTGCCCGGCCTTATCAACACGCATCATCATTTCTTTCAGACGCTGACGCGCGTGGTTCCGGCCGCGCTCGACCGCGAACTGTTTCCGTGGCTAGAGGCGCTTTATCCGATCTGGGCCGGGCTCACGCCCGCGGCACTCGATCTCGGCATGACGCTCGCCATGGCCGAGCTGATGCTCTCGGGCTGCACCACGACCACCGATCATCATTACGTCTTTCCGGCCGGCCTCGAAGACGGCATCGATATCGAAGTCGCGGCGGCCAAGCGCCTCGGCCTGCGCGTCCTCCTGACGCGCGGCTCGATGAACCTGTCGCAGCGCGACGGCGGCCTGCCGCCCGACAACGTGGTGCAGGACGAAGACACCATCCTTGCCGACAGCGAGCGCGTGGTGGCGCGCTATCACCAGGCGGGCGACGGCGCGATGGTGCAGATCGCGCTGGCGCCGTGCTCGCCGTTCTCGGTGACGACCTCGCTGATGCGCAAGACCGCGGATATGGCGGCGCGGTTGAACGTGCGCCTGCACACGCATCTTGCCGAAACCGAGGATGAGAACCACTTCTGCCAGGAGCTCTACAAGTGCCGGCCGCTCGATTACCTTGAGGACTGCGGCTGGCTCACCGACCGGGTCTGGCTCGCCCACGGCATTCACTTCAACGACGGCGAGATGAAGCGGCTCGGCCGCGCCGGCGCGGCGATCTCGCACTGTCCGTGCAGCAACCAGACGCTCGCCTCGGGCACCTGCCCGGTCTGTGCCATGGAGCAAGCCGGCGTGCGCATCGGCATCGGCGTCGACGGTTCGGCGTCGAACGACGCCTCGAACCTGATGCAGGAGGTACGTGCTGCGTTCCTGCTGCAGCGCAGCCGCTACGGCGTCAAAGCGGTGAGCCACACCGATGCCTTGAGATGGGCGACAAAGGGCTCCGCGGCCTGCGTCGGGCGCAGCGACATCGGCGAGATCGCGGCGGGCAAGATGGCCGATCTCGCGCTGTTCCGACTCGATGAGCTGCGGTTCTCCGGCAGCGGCGATCCCCTGGCGGCGCTCGTTCTCTGCGGCGCGCATCGCGCCGACCGGGTCATGGTGGGCGGGCGCTGGACCGTCGAGAACGGCGAAATTCCGGGCCTCGATCTGCGCGATCTCATCGCCCGTCACAGCGCAGCGGCGCGCAAGCTGCAAATGGCGTCCTGACACGCCGGCAGGCGCCGCGATTGATTGTACCTGTCGGTTTTGGGACAAGTGAGGCTCGATACCGGGAGAGCGCGATGGCGCGATGTTTGGTGTTGGCGGCTTTGGCAGTCGCCATGCTGTCAGCTGCAGCCGCCACGAACGCGCGGGCGGCGGAGAAATTTCCGTGCGAAGCCTTCGTGCGATTGGGCGACGGCACCTGGCAGGCGCTGACGACGACGCTCATCCCGGACCGCAATTTCCGCGTTCAGGAAGGCAGCCTCTGGCGCCCCGGCGCCGCTGTCATGGGCATGGATGTCGCCGCCACCCTCGAGAAGGAATGTCCCAACGCCGCAGTGGTCTCGCCCGAGGGCGTGGTGACGACGCCGAACGGCGTGCCGCTGTCGCCGGCGCAGCCCGGCGCGGCGTTGCCGCCGGTGGGGGCCGCGCAAACGCCGCAGGCGCCGCAAGCGCCCATCGTGCCGCTGGCGCGCTTTGCCGACGCCAACGGCAGCATCGACGTGCGGCGGCTCACGTGCGGCCAGCTCGATGACGCCTCGCCGGTCGATGCCGACACGCTGCTCTCCTGGTACAGCGGCTGGTACAGCGGCGCCGCAAAGGGTCGCGGCGTCAATCTCGCCCGCGTGCGCTACGCCGTGCGCAGCGTCATCGATTATTGCAAATCGAACCGCGAGAAGAATCTGGCGCAGGTGATGGAACTGATGCTGAAGTGAGATGCATGGCCGCGTGCGCCGAGCAACAAACTTTGTCTCCCGTCATGCCCGCGCTTGTCGCGGGCATCCACGTCTCCCGTCGAATGAAAGACGTGGATGGCCGGGACAAGCCCGGCCATGACGCCGAAAGGCAACGATCACTTACCCGGAAACTTGTCGTCCACGCCCTTGACGTAGAAGTTCATGCTCAGGATCTGGCCGTCGTCGAGATGGCCGGGGCCCTTGCACTCGATGGTCTTGCCGTCCTGATCGACGACCGGGCACTTGAACGGATGCAGGGTGCCGGCCTTGATCGCAGCCTCGGTGTCCATCGCCATTTTCTTCACGTCGTCGGGCATGTTGGTGTATGGCGCCATCACCACCAGCGTCGATTTCAGCCCGCCCCAGGTATCGGTCGACTTCCAGGTGCCGTCGATCACGTCCTTGACGCGCTGCTCATAATAGGGCGCCCAGTTGTCGACGATGGCGGTGAGTTGGCTCTTCGGCCCGAACTTGATCATGTCGGAGTCCTGGCCGAAGGCGAGAATGCCGCGCTGGGCGGCGATCTGCATGGCGGCCGGCGAGTCGGTGTGCTGCATCAGCACGTCGGCGCCCTGGTCGGCGAGCGCCTTGGCGGCGTCGGCTTCCTTGCCGGGATCGAACCAGGTGCTGACCCAGATGATCTTGACCTTGATCTTGGGGTTGACCGTCTGCGCGCCGAGAATGGTCGCATTGATGCCCGAGATCACTTCCGGGATCGGGAAGGAGACGATGTAGCCGAGCACGCCGGTCTTCGACATTTTCGCCGCGATCATGCCCTGGATGTAGCGGCCCTCGTAGAAGCGGCCCGAATAGGTCGATACGTTGGCGGCGCGCTTGAAGCCGGTGGCGTGCTCGAAGTCGACTTTGGGATATTTGCTCGCCACCTTGATGGTCGGATCCATGTAGCCGAACGAGGTGGTGAAGATCAGCTTGTTGCCGGCGCGCGCGAGCTGCTCGATCGAGCGCTCGGAGTCCGGTCCTTCGTTGACGTTCTCGAGATAAGTGGTGTCGACCTTGTCGCCGAGCGCCTTGACCAGGCCCTGGCGGCCGACTTCGTGCTGGTAGGTCCAGCCGAAATCGCCGACCGGGCCGAGATAGATGAAGCCGACCTTCAGCTTTTCGGCGGCGGGCGCAGCCAGCGTCATGGCGGCAACGGCAAAGGCGCCCGCGGCCATGGCGACGATGACTCGATTTCTCATGATTTCGCTCCGGGTTGGACGGGCATCGCTTCGGGCTCCGCACACGCGCAACGCCCGTCGCGCGCCTGTGCGGTCATGTTCAACGGTCTGGCACGAAAACCACACCGAGTGAGGCGGGCGCGGCGGACCCGGCAGTACCGCGCGTACGTGAAATCAATACCAGGACGACGACGGTTGCAAGATAGGGCAAGGACGACATCACCTGCGGCGGGATGCCGAGGCCGAGCCCCTGCACCGACAATTGCAAGAACGTCACTGCCCCGAACAGATAAGCTCCGGCGACCAGACGGCCGGGCCGCCAGGACGCGAACACCACCAGCGCCAGCGCGATCCAGCCGCGTCCCGCGGTCATGCCCGGAATGAAGAACGGCGTATAGGCGAGCGGCAGGAAGGCGCCGGCAAGTCCGGCGCAGGCGCCGCCGAACAGTACCGCGAGCATCCTGATTTTCAGAACCGGATAGCCGAGCGCATGAGCTGAGGTGTGATTGTCGCCGACGGCGCGCAGCACCAGCCCGGCGCGCGTACGGTAGAGGAATAGCCAAATGGCGATGACGAGCGCGATCGAGAAATAGACGAAGGCGTCCTGCCCGAACAGGATGCGGCCGACGATGGGAAGATCGGTGAGGAAAGGCAGATGGAGCTGCGGCGACGGTTCGATGCGCTGGCCGACAAATCCGGCGCCGATCAATCCCGACAAGCCAGTGCCGAGGATCGTCAAAGCGAGCCCGGTCGCGACCTGGTTGACCGCGAGCCCGAGCGTAAGGACCCCGAATATGGCCGCCATGGCGACGCCGGCAATGATGCCGCAGATTGCGCCGACGAGAGTCGAGTCCGACATGTAGGCGCCCGCAAAGCCGCACGCCGCGCCCATGATCATCATGCCCTCGACGCCGAGATTGAGCACGCCCGAGCGCTCGGCGACCAACTCGCCGGACGCCGCCAGGAGCAGCGGCGTCGACGCCGTGATCACGGTCAGGATGAAGTTGACTGACAGGATCAGCTTGAAGATTTCAACGATCGCATCAAGCATGGGCCGGCGCCCTCCGGCTGCTGATCAGGCGGATGCGGTAGACGATCATGGAATCGCAGGCCAGCACGTAGAACAACAGGATGCCCTGGAAGACCTTGGTGAGGTCGAGCGGCACCTTCATGGCGATCTCGGCATTCTCGCCGCCGATGAAGGTGAGCGCGAGGAACAGGCCGGCAATGAGGATGCCGATCGGATTGAGCCGGCCAAGGAAGGCGACGATGATGGCGGTGAAGCCGTAGCCGGGTGAAATGTCGGGCTGCAAATATCCGATCGGTCCCGCGACCTCGATGATGCCGGCAAGGCCCGCGAGCGCGCCGGAAACCGCGAAGGTGAACAGCACCAGCCGGTCGGCATCAAAGCCGGAGAAACGCGCAGCCTTCGGCGCGGCGCCGACCAGCCTGATCTCAAATCCCATGATGGTGCGGCCGAGCAGCACGGCGACCAGCATCACCACGATCAGGACTCCGATCGTGCCGGCATGCAGGCGGCTGCCTTCGATCAACGACGGGACGGTGGCGACCGGATCGAACGGGGCGGTGGTCGGAAAGTTCAGGCCCTTGGGATCGCGCCACGGTCCGCGCACCAGGTAATCCATGCCGTAGTAGGCGACATAGACCAGCATCAGGCTGGTGAGGATTTCGCTGGCGCCGAACCGCACGCGGCAGATCGCCGGGATCAGCGCGTAGAGCGCGCCGCCGAGGGCGCCGAGGAACAGCATCGCCGGCAAGACCCAGGGACCGACATCGGTGCCGTTGGTGCGCACCGCAAGCCAGCTTCCGCACACCGCGCCGACCAGGAACTGGCCTTCCGCGCCGATATTCCAGATATTGGCGATGTAACAGAGCGCCAGACCGACGCCGATCATCACCAGCGGCGTCGCTTTGACCGCGATCTCCGCCAGCGAATACGGATCGATCAGCGGCTCGATGAAATAAACATCGAGCGCTGTGATCGGGTTCTTGCCGAGAATCGCAAAGAGGATTCCCATGGTCACGAGCGTCAGTGCGATCGCAATCAGCGGCGAGGTGATCGCGATTGTGGCGGAGCGTTCGGGGCGCCGTTCAAGAACCAGTTGCATGAGGTGCCTCTTCGACGCTCGGCTCCCGGCCTGATTTCGCGCCGCCCATCAGCAAGCCGAGCGCTTCGCGCGTCGCCTCGGCCGCGCTGAGCGGCGGCGACAAGCGGCCGTGAAACATCACCGCGATGCGGTCGGCGATCTCGGCAAGCTCGTCGAGGTCCTGGCTGACGACCAGGACCGCGGCGCCGCGTGCCGCGAGATCGATCAAGGCCTGGCGGATCGTCGCCGCCGCGCCGGCGTCGACGCCCCATGTCGGCTGGCTTACGACCAGGACCCCGGGCTCGCGCAGGATTTCGCGGCCGACGACGAATTTCTGTAGATTGCCGCCCGAGAGACTCACCGCTTCGGGATCGCGCTTGGCCTTGCGCACATCGAAGCTCTTGGTGGTGCGATCGACCGTCGCCAACGTCGCCGGCTTGTTGATGAAACCGCGCTTGACCATGCCGCTCGCGGCGTGACCGGTGAGCAGTGCGTTTTCGGATAATTTCATGCGCGGCGCGGTGCCGTGGCCGAGCC
>DATJYT010000513.1:0-2553 GCA_035499475.1 Xanthobacteraceae bacterium
GCCCAACCTGCATAGCCGAACGCGACCAGGCTTTTGCGCGGACCCTTGCCAAGCGCGATATCGCGCAGAATCTCCGGCGCGGCGCTGAGCGCGACACGGCCGTCGATGTCGATGGTGTCGTTGACATGGTATTCGGCGCTGTGCAGCACGAAGCCGACTTCAGGGCTGACCGGGCCGCCCATAAAGATGCGCACGCTGCCGTCGATGCCGCTGGCGTCGGCGCCGAATGCTTCGAGCAAAGCCGCGATCGGTCGCACATTGAGCGGCCGGTTGATGACGATGCCGAGTGCGCCGTCGCGGTCATGCTGCGCCACCAAAACGACCGCGCGTTCAAAAGGTGAATCGCGCAGCACCGGCGACGCAATCAAAAGCTGCCCGGTGAACGAGGTGGGACCCGAAATATCCGGTGTCAATGGTAACGCCGCACGCACGACCGGAACGGCAAGAGTCATCGCCATTGCCGCCAGCGCCACGGCAATCACGACACCACGCTTGAAGTCCCGCGACCACACGACCGACCTGCCGCTCAATACGTCGCCGCCCGCAGCATCATCGTCTTATGGCGAGACATCTTCAAGGATGCGTCCCTTGGTCTCGACCGCAAACACGCCGGTCACCAACGCGCCAATGACGGCCACGATGGCGAACATCAGAAAGACGTTGCCGAGGCCTGAGCCGACGGTGGCGCCGACGATGGAGGGACCGAGGATCGAGGCGAAGCGCAGCCACGCCGTCGCGGTGCCGACGGCGACGGCACGGGTTCGCGTCGGATATAGCTCGGGTGTATAGACATAGACCCCGATCGACAGCACCGAGACGAAGAAATACCCGCTCGACACGAAGGCGAGCACACGCTGCGGAGAATCGGCGCCAACCACGAACAGCGCGCCGAGCGCGACGGCGTTGGCGGCGAAAGCAAACGCAAACCACGGCCGCCGGCCGACGCGATCGATGCTGAGCGCGCACGTCAACGCGCCGCAGAATCCGATCGCCTGCGTGATCAAGCCGTATTGCAGTGATTGCTGAAGTGGCAGCTTGAATACCGTTGAGTAGATGGTCGGCAGCCACACCACCAGGCCGTAGTTGAAGAAATACGCGGCAAACCAGATCACCCAGACCACCAGCGTTCGCCGCAGATAAGTCGGACCGAACAGATCGGACCACGACGCGGCGCGCTGCTCGCTGTGGATGATCGGCTGCGGCGCCGGCAGCGGCTTGCCTGTCGCCTTCTCGGTCTCACGTTCGATCCAGGCAAGCGCTTCGAGCGCTTCTTCGCCGCGTCCGTGCACCGCGAGCCAGCGCGGCGACTCGGGAATGAGCTGCTGCAAGACCACGGCGACGAAGGCCGGGATGGCTCCGATGATGAACATCCATTGCCAGCCGAAACGCGGCACCACCCAGGAGCCAATGAGCCCGGTGGAGACGAGGCCGACGGGAAAGACAAGCTCGTAAAGCAGCACAAAGCGGCCGCGCCCCTTGGCGCGCGCTAGCTCGCTGATATAGGCCGCGGCGACCGGCACCTCGCCGCCGAGGCCAAAGCCCTGGATGACGCGTGCAATCACGAGGGACTGATAATCCCACGCGAACGCGCAGGCGACGCTCATGACCGCAAAGATCAGGACCGACCAGACAATCGCGCGCACGCGGCCGAACCGCTCGGCCAGCCAACCGAAGAACAGCGCGCCGGCGAGTTGACCAATGTAACCTGCGGAAATCAAAAAGCCGATCTGGGGACCGTTCAATTTCCACAGCGGTACCAGCACTGGCAGCACGAAGGCGATCGCCAGCGCATCGAACGCATCGAAGAACGTCGCGACGCCGATGATGATGCGGGTCTTGATCTGCCACCACGACACCGGCAGCCGTTCGATACGCGCGACGACTTCATCGATCGTGTTGGCGCCCGGTTCAGCGCGCTCGCTTGCACTCATTCGTTCCTCCCCCGAGTTTTCTCCCCCTCCCCCTTGTGGGAAGGGTTTCAGAACATCCGCCAACCTGAAGATCAGCGCGTCACCTCGCGACCCCCACCCCGCCCTCCCCACAAGGGGAAGGAGAAGATCAGACAAACTGCACAGCGATGCCGCCGAGCTGGCCGAAGTCGGCGTGAAGCGTATCGCCCTTGCGCGCGAAAACCACGCGCGTGAACGAACCAGCGAGCACCAAATGGCCGGGCTCGAGCGTCACACCGTGCTGGCCGAGCTTATTGGCGAGCCAGGCGACGCCGAGCGCGGGATGGCCCAGCACGCCGGCGGCGACGCCGGTTTCCTCGATCTCGGCGTTGCGATACATGATGCCGCCGACCCAGCGCAGGTCGAGGTCGAGCGGTCCGACCGGCCGACCGCCGATGACGATGCCTGCGGCGGCGCCGTTATCCGAGACGGTGTCGAAAATCTTTCTTGGATCCTGCAGGCGAGCATCGACGATCTCGATCGCCGGCACCACGTATTCGGTGGCGCGTAGCACCTCGGGCAGGCCAATGCCGGGGCCCTTCAGCGGCTTGCCGAGGATGAAGGCGAGCTCGACCTCCACCCGCGGCAGGCAGAAATTGGCATG
>DATJYT010000514.1:0-18074 GCA_035499475.1 Xanthobacteraceae bacterium
GCACGCGACGCCAAAAAAGGATACCGGCGAATATGCCATCATCGTGCGCTCCGATCTGAAGAGCCACGGTCTCGGATGGCAGCTCATGCAGATGATTATCGCTTACGCCCGGACAAGGAATTTTCGCTGCATCGAAGGCCAGGTCCTGCACGACAATGCGACGATGCTCACCATGTGCAAGGAACTCGGTTTTCAAATCGAGACCAACGCGGACGAGCCTTATATCTGTGATGTGACGCTCGCCCTTTAAGACGCGACGCTCGTCGGCGGACAGTCAGCGCTCAAGCGATTTCAAATAGGCGATGATGTCGCCAACCTGACCGGGGTCGAATCGGAACTCCGGCATCGTCGGATGACCGGTGACGATGCCCTCCGCGAGAGGCTCCTCAAGATCCTCGACCGGATAGCGCTCATGCAGCGTCCGAAACGGCGGCGCGATTTTCAACGGGCTTTCGCCGGCTCTATCCACGGCGTGGCAGCGCGCGCAATTGGCGAGGACCAAGACGCGTCCCCGCTGCGCGGAGGGCGAAAGTACATTCTGGCCCCTGGCGACCGGCGGCGCCGCGCCAATGATGGCGATAACGCCCGCAAGAATGATTGAGCGCACCCTCATGACACCGCGGCCCCGTTGCTCGCTCGGTCCTCGGCCGAGGAAAGGGCCACGCCGGATATCGGCTCGATCCACACGAGGTGATCGTGCACCTCCTTGACGCCGATGACGTTCTCGGCGGCGACCTTGCGTCTCATCACATCCTTCATGACCTGGCTCCATCACCCTCTGCCGCGCTTGTTTCGGAGCAGATTGCTAATCGGCAGGCAACCGGCGGGAAATTCAGATAATCACCCTAAGGGATTTCCCTGAGGCCGCGTTCTGATGGGTGGGACGGTGACAGCGGCGGCGCCTGGTGCCGTGAGGCTCTGCTGCGTTATTGCGTTATATCAATGCTGCCCGGCCGCTCGCCCACTATTTTTTTAAAAATGCGGTTGCTCGATACAAAACTCGGATTAGCGGCGACGAACATGCCCAATAAAAGCGACGTCGTGGGGAAATGCCCGGTCGTCGTGGTGGTCGAGGACGATCCCGCGGTTCGCGGTTCGCTGAAGTTTTCACTCGAATTGGAAGGATTCGCGGTGCGAACCTATGGCAGCGGCCTCGAATTTTTTCTCTCCGGCGATCATGCCTGCGATTGCTTCGTCATCGACCAAAGGATGCCGGGCATGAACGGGATGGATTTGATCGGAAAATTGCGCGAACGAAAAGTCATGACGCCGGCGATCCTTATTATCAGCCATCCCCACGCCGCGTTGAGCGCCCGCGCCGCCGCTGCCGGCGTCTCCATTGTGGAAAAGCCGCTGCTCGGCAACGCACTGATAGACAAAATCCGTGAGGCCTGCGGGGGAACGCGCGCTTAAATTTCGCCGAGTCTTCGCGTTGACATAAATCAAAGCGCCGCGGGGTCATCCATACAATTCTATCTTAATGTATGATCCGGCGGCGCATCACGTTGCAAATCCCGCTTTTCTCTGGCCCGCATTTGCAGCGGCGGCGGTAAGCGAAATGGCGGCATTTGCCGCGAAGCAATTCACCAGCCTCGCCGTCGGACAGGACAAGGATACGATCCAGCTCCGGCAGCAATGGGCTACGCCGCATAAGCTGGCGCTTGAGCTTGAGACCGTCCAATTGCGCGATTTCAGCGCCGTGCCTTCGGTTCCGGGCCGGCGAGACGCGGGCGGCTGCGTTCCCGCATTGGTATGTGCGCCGCTGGCGCTTCACGGCGCGGCTATCGCCGACCTGGCGAGCGGCCACAGCCTTGTCGCCGCCCTGCGCGACGCCGGGCTGATGAGATTGTTCTTGACCGATTGGCGCTCGGCGACTGCCGAAATGCAGTTTCTCGGCATCGATAACTATCTTGCCGATCTCAACGTCCTGGTCGATCAGATCGGCCCTCCGATTGATCTGATCGGTCTGTGCCAGGGAGGCTGGATGGCACTGATCTATGCCGCGCGGTTTCCCGCCAAAGTTCGAAAGCTGGTTCTGGCTGCCGCTCCAGTCGACATAGCCGCGGCGGCCTCCCCGCTGTCGTCGCTCGCGGCAGCAAGCCCGCTGGCGATGTTCCAGGAATTGGTGCGGCTTGGTGATGGCCGCATGCCCGGACGGCAAGTGCAAAGGTTCTGGGGACCTGAAGCGGTGGAAGCCGAGTTAATCGGGCCGCTGCTGCAGACGGAGCATGATCGCGGTTCGCCGGCATTTGCAGAACTCGAAACAGCGTTCCGCGATTGGCATTCCTGGACCCTCGATCTTCCGGGAAGATTTTTTCTTGAAGTCGTGGAAAAATTATACAAACGCAACGAGCTCGCAACCGGCAGCCTCACCGCTTTGGGTCAGCGGATCGAGCTCGGGACTGTGAAAGTCCCAATTTTCCTCCTGGCAGCCGGTGAGGATGAGTTGGTCGCGCCGCCCCAGCTGTTCGCCGTCGAGGACTTGGTTGGGACGGAGCCGGACAATCTGCGCAAGGCCGTGGCGCCATGCCGTCATGTCGGGCTGTTCGTTGGCAAACGCATCCTCCAAAATGCATGGCTCGACATCGCGCATTGGCTCGCACAGCCGCCGCATCTCAATTCCACGCGGGCCAGCGCGCCGCTGCGGGCGCATGCTCAATAGCCCTGACGCTCATTGTTGGAATACGTACACGCCCGGCGCGTCACCAAACGCAGCGTAACGCGCCTCTGATGCCCCCATATGCGGCAAGTCCGCGAGTCCGCCCGAGCGACGGCCGAGCCACGCCATCCACTCCGGCCACCATGAACCCTGCTTGGCACTCGCCTCCGTCAGAAAGCGCTCTGGTTCGAGATAATGCTGATCGGCCGCCTTCGTGCTGACGCGGAAACTGCGTCCGGGGTGGTTCGGCTCCGAAATGATCCCCGCATTGTGGCCACCGCTCGTCAGGACATAGGTCACTTCAGCCTCAACCTCCAAATTGATCTTGTAGGTCGACCGCCACGGCGCAACGTGATCGCGCTCGGTGCCGACGGCGAAGACCGGCACATGAATGTCGCTGAGGGCGACCGGCCTGCCCGCGGCCGTAAAACGGCCTTCGGCAAGGTCGTTGTCGAGGAACAGCTTGCGCAAATATTCCGCGTGCATCCGGTACGGCATCCGCGTTGCGTCGGCGTTCCACGCCATCAAATCCGTCATCTTTTGGCGGCCGCCGAGCAGGTATTCGTGGACGATGCGGGACCAGATCAGGTCGTTCGAGCGCAGCATCTCGAATGCGCCGGCCATCTGCCTGCTGTCAAGAAAACCCTGCTCCCACATCATGTCTTCAAGGAAGGTGAGCTGACTTTCGTCGATGAACAGCATCAATTCGCCTGCTTCGGTGAAATCGGTCTGCGCGGCGAGCAATGAGAGAGTGGCGATGCGGTCATCGCCGTCGCGCGCCATTGCGGCAGCGGCGATCGAAAGCAGCGTACCGCCGAGGCAATAGCCGACTGCATGGATTTTTCGATCCGGTATGATCGCACTGACAACGTCGAGCGCGCTCATGACACCGAACTCGCGATAATTCTCCATGCCCAGATCACGATCTTCGGGACCGGGATTCTTCCAAGAGATCATGAAAACCGTGAAACCCTGCTCGGTCAGATATTTCACCAGCGAATTGTGCGGCGAGAGATCGAGAATGTAATATTTCATGATCCAGGCCGGTACGATCAGAATTGGCTCCGGCCGCACCTGGCTCGTCGCCGGCGCGTACTGGATCAACTCGATCAGCCGGTTGCGATAAACGACCTTGCCCGGCGTTGCCGCAACATCGCGGCCCACCTGGAAATTCTCGGTGCCCACCGGTTTCTTGCCGCTGACCGCGCGCTCCCAATCCTCGACAAAGTTCTGAAAGCCCTTCACGAGATTGAGGCCGCCGCTACTGATCGTGCCGAAGAGGATTTCGGGATTCGTCAGCGGAAAATTGGAAGGCGCGATCATGTCAAGCATCTGGCGCGCCGCGAAATCAATCATCTGCTCGTGTCTTCTTGAGACGCCTCGTACTGCAGTGGTGGCGTTGTGCCACCACTGCTGTTGGAGCAAAAATGACTGACAAATGAAGTTGAATGGCCATTTCTGCCATTCGGCGGATGCAAAACGATGATCCTGTGGAAGCGGCTCGATGCAGTCTTCCACATGCCCGCCTTCGGCGGCATAGCGATAGGCGTAATTCCCGAACCGAACCGCCTTGCGCGCCGCCTTATCGACGAGCTGCAGCCGCTTGCCTGGTGAATAGGCAAGGTGGGTCGCCCAGTCCAAGTAGGCGTTGGCGAGCGCAGCCGGCGAGAGGCCGCCGGTAAAGCGTGCCACGGCGGCGTGCAACGAGCGATCAGCGGTGTCCGTGAGCGCTGTTACTGAGTAAGAATCGTGTTTCTCGAGTTGAGGAGCGACCTCAATGGGCGCGGCCGCAACTATCTGGCCTCGACTCGCAGGAAATATTGGTTCCCTGCTTTTCGCGGCAGCGGAATTTGTATCTCTTGTCGAGATTTGTACGGTTTCGGCCATGTATCAACCTGAATTTTGCATGATAAATCTGGACGGTTCGCTCTCGCCCGCCCATGATCTATGTCAATGCGAGATTCACGATTTATTGCATCTTTTATTCGTTCAACCATACATATCCGTGACAGCTCAATCGCGTCATTTTCCTCACCGGGTAAGGGGTAACCCTCATGACCGAACCGCGGCCGCATGAGAAGTATGACGCGTTGATTTTCGCCTGCCACGCACTGGCGCCGGTGCGTACCGCTGTGGCCCATCCCTGCGACGAAACTTCGCTGCGCGGCGCTGTGGAGGCAGCAGAAGCGAAGCTCATAAAACCGATACTGGTCGGGCCCCAGGCGCGCATCCGTAAGCTTGCGGCGTCGCTCAACGTGGACATCACTGGGCTGCCGCTCGTCGACACACCCTATAGCCACGCCTCTGCTGCCAAGGCGGTCGAGATCGTACGCACCGGCGACGCCGATGCGCTGATGAAGGGCAGCCTTCATACCGACGAGTTGATGGCCGAAGTCGTCAACAAGGACACCGGCATCCGGACGGAGCGCCGTATCAGCCACGTCTTCATCATGGATGTGCCGACTTATCCAAAGCCGCTGTTCATCACCGACGCCGCGGTGAACATCTTTCCGACGCTGGAAGACAAAGTCGACATCGTTCAGAATGCGATCGATCTCGCGCACGCCCTGCGCATCGAGCAACCGAAAGTCGCTATCCTCTCCGCCATCGAAACGATCAGCTCAAAAATTCCCTCGACCATCGACGCCGCCGCACTCTGCAAAATGGCGGACCGCGGCCAGATCACCGGTGGCCTGCTGGAAGGTCCGCTGGCGCTCGACAACGCCATCAACCGGAACGCCGCCGATATCAAGCACATCAACTCGCCGGTCGCCGGAGACGCCGACATTCTTCTGGTGCCCGATCTCGAGGCAGGCAACATGCTCGCCAAGGAGCTGAGCTTCCTCGCCAATGCCGACGCCGCCGGCATCGTGCTCGGGGCGCGGGTGCCGATCATCCTGACCAGCCGCGCCGATAATGTGCGAACCCGCATGGCCAGTTGCGCTGTTGCCGCGCTCTATGCCCATGCCTGCCGCGTCGCCGCGGCTGGAATTGCCAAACTCGCCGAGTGAGCCGCGTGCGCGAACCGATATTGGTCATCAATGCGGGCTCGTCGAGCTGCAAATTTTCCATATTCGAGACGGCGCCCGACCGGTCGCTCTCGCCCGGCCCGCACGGACAGGTCGAGGGCATAGGCCGTGCCGCGGGACTGGCGTCGCACATGGAAGTCTTCGACGCGCAGGGCCGGCCGTTATTTGATGAGCCGATCGCCGGCCGCGATCATTCCGGCGCCATGACCGCGATTCACGACTGGTTCACCGCGCGCGTCGGGAGCGAGCTTGGCTTTGCCGGAGTCGGTCACCGCGTGGTGCATGGCGGATTGAATTATGCGTCCCCGGTTCTGATCGATGAAAAAGTATTGTCCGATCTGGAGCAGCTTTTGCCGCTCGCGCCCTTGCATCAGCCGCACAATATTGCCGCGATCCGTGCAATCTCTGCCGTCGCTCCCACAGTGCCCCAGGTCGCCTGTTTTGACACCGCCTTCCATAGGACCGCGCCGCCGCTGGCGCAGGAATTCGCGCTGCCGCGTGAACTGACGGCAAAGGGCGTGCGCCGCTACGGCTTCCACGGCCTGTCCTATGAATACATCACGTCGATATTTCCCCGGATCGCTCCGGAATGCGTCGGCGGCAAGGTGATCGTGGCTCATCTCGGCAACGGCGCCAGCATGTGCGCCATCGAGCGGGGCCGCAGTATCGCCACCACGATGGGCTTTAGTGCGGTGGACGGCCTGCCGATGGGAACACGGACCGGATCGCTCGATCCGGGTGTCATGCTTTACCTGATGCAGCACGAAGGAATGGATGTGTCGTCCGTAGAGCGCCTTATTTATCAGCTTTCGGGTCTTCTCGGTGTTTCCGGCCTATCTGCGGACATGCGCACGTTGCTCGCCAGCGATCTTCCCGCCGCCAAGGAAGCAATCGATCTCTTCGTTTATCGGATCGGACGAGAGCTTGGCTCGCTGACGGCCGCCCTCGGCGGGCTTGACGCCCTTGTGTTTACGGCCGGCATCGGCGAGCACGCACCTGAAATTCGGTCTCGTGTCTGCAACGACGCCCAATGGATCGGGATTACCCTCGACGAAGCAGCCAATACGGCCGGTGGCCCACGCATCTCGCGCTCCGATTCAAAAGTCTCCGCATGGGTCATTCCGACCGATGAAAATCTGATGATCGGGCGTCACACGCGTGCGCTGCTCGATCAGATATCGCCAAGTCCCACACACGCCCGGGTCAATGTGTCGGATCGATCGTGACTCACATGCCGAGCCTATATCTAGGCCGCTTGTGCGGCGGTGGACCGAAAGCGCAACACCGCGAGGACGAAGAACAACCCGCCGATTCCGGCGACCAGAGCGAACTCCGGCCAAACCACTGCAATGCCGGCACCGCGATAGAGGATGGACTGCGCGAACGATACGAAATGTGTCGAGGGTGATGCCTGCATCACTATGGCGAGCCAGCGCGGCATGCTTTCAAGCGGCGTATTGCTACCGGAAAGCATGTTCATCGGCAGGTAAATCAACATGTAAAGCAGTCCGAGCTGTGGCATGGTGCGCGCGACGGTGCCGATAAAAATGCCTACCGCGCACGCGAAGAAAAGATAAATAGCGACCCCCAGCAGAAATAACGGTACCGAGCCAGCAATCGGGATGCCCAGCAACGTGCGGACGACGAGATAGAGCGAAAGGCCAACCGCTACGGTGATGACCAGGCCGTTGGCCCAGATTTTTGACATCGCAATTTCGAACGGTGTCAGCGGCATGACCAGAAGGTGATCCATCGTGCCGTGCTCCCGCTCGCGAACAATCGCAGCGCCGGCAAGAATGATGGCCAGCATCGAGACGTTGTTGATGATCCCCATGACACTGGTAAACCACGACGTGGTGATATTGGGATTGAACGCTATGCGCACATTGATGTTGACCGGCGCCGGCGGCACTTTCTCGCTGTGCGAGAGGAAATTCTGCACCTCGGACATGATGATCTGTTGCGCGTAGCCTGAGCCGAGACCGGCCTGAACCATGGCGGTCGCATCGACGTTGACCTGAATTTCCGGTTGCCGACCACCGAGTACGTCGCGTTCGAAATTCGGCGGGATGTCGATGACGAAGGTGTACCGACCGGCATTCATTAGCGGCACGATATCCCGCTCGGCAACAGGTTGCGGCGTCTGGAAATACGGCGGAAGGAACGCATGCATGACGCGACGTGACAGCTCGGAGTGATCTTCATCGACATAGGCGATCGACGCGTTGTGGAGCTCCTGGGAATTGCTTTGCGCTTGAGCGATGACGGCCAGCGAGAACGCGTAAATGACGAGCCCTAACAGCACGAAGTCATGCAGGAAGCTGCGCAGTTCCTTGGTGCCGAGCCAATAAATGTTCGCGATCTGGCGCATCGGCCGCGCTCCTAGCGTTCCTGCTTGCGCAAAAGCAGAACGCTGATCAGCGTCAGGACGGGAATGAAAACGGCAAGCTCTGCCAACCTCATTCCAAGATCCGCAAAGCCCAATCCCTTGGTGAAGGTGCCGACGCTGATCGGCACGAAATAGGTCATCGGGAAGGCGCGCCCCATGATCTGGGCCGTTCCTGAGAGCGACGAGACCGGCGTCATCATGCCGGCGAACTGCGAAGCCGGCAGTACCGTCAAAATCGCGGTGCCGAACAAGGCGGCGATCTGCGTGCGCGTGAAGGCGGAAATCAGCATGCCATAGGCCGTGGTCACGGTGACGTAGATCAGGACGCCGATAAGAAGCGCGAGGAAGCTGCCCTTGAGCGGGACACCAAAGACAAACAAGGCCATCAGAAACATCAGGGCAAAATTCGCCATAGCGACGCCGATATAGGGAATCTGCTTGCCCAGCAGAAATTCAAGCCGGGTGACCGGCGTCACATAAAGATTGGTGATCGAACCGAGCTCCTTCTCACGGACAATGGCGAGCGCCATGAGGATCGCAGGGAACAGCGCGAGCAGCATCGAGATGCTCGACGGCACCATCGCATAGATGCTCTGAAAATCCTGGTTGTACTTGAACCTGATCTCGATATCGGCGGGCGCCGCGGCTTCCGAGACCGTCGTCTTCACGGCAGGGTCAGATAGATAAAGCTGATGCATGGCTTGCAAATAGCCGCGGATGGTCTCGGCGCGGAACGGCATGGCCCCGTCGACCCAGGCGCCGACCCATGCCGGACGTCCGCGTTCGATATCGCGGCCGAAGCCCGGCGGTATCTCAATGGCAGCCCTGATTGCGCCGCTCTGAAGCCTGGTCTCGAGATCCGCGTAGTCGGTAAGGGGCGGCTGCTCGACGAAATAAGTCGAACCGCGCAGCTCTTCGAGATAGGCGCGGCTCTCGTGACTTTGGTCATGATCGAGAACCGCGAACGTTAGATTATTGACGTCCGTCGAGATTCCAAATCCGAACACGAGCATCAGAAGCGCGGTGCCGAACAATGCGAAAGAAAGCCTGATCGGGTCGCGCAGAAGCTCGACCGTCTCCCGGATCGTATAGGCGAGGAGACGCTGCAAGCTGAACGCACCCTGCCGCGGCAGCCGTCCCGGGCGCTCCGCTGCGCGCACCGATACGGCCGTCGCGGCACCGGCGAATTCCGGCTCGCGCGATCCCGCAGCCGCTTCGAGATAGCCGACAAAGGCATCTTCCAGTGACGAGGCACCCCGCACTCTGACGAGATTCCGCGGCGTGTCGGTGGCAAGCACGCGTCCCGAATCCATGAGCGAGACACGATCACAACGTTCGGCCTCGTTCATGAAATGGGTCGAGACGAAGATAGTCACGCCTTGATTGCGCGAAAGCTCAATCAGCAGCTCCCAAAATCGATCACGGGCCAAAGGGTCGACGCCTGAAGTCGGCTCATCAAGGATGAGCATTTCCGGCTCATGCACGATGGCAACAGCCAGCGAAAGCCGCTGCCGAATGCCTAGCGGCAAATCCGAAGCTCTCTGGTCGAGATGGTCTCTGAGGTCGAACCGCTCGATGAGCTTCTCGAGACGTGCGCGCGCCTTCAGGGGAGACAAGTGGAACAGGCGGGCATGAAGCTTCAAGTTCTGCCGAACCGTAAGCTCGGTATAGAGAGAGAATGCCTGCGACATGTATCCGACCAGCTGGCGTGCATAGATGTCGCGCGCATCAAGCGGCCTGCCGAACAGCAGGGCCTCGCCCTCACTCGGCGGCAGCAGGCCGGTCAGCATTTTCATTGTCGTGGTCTTGCCGCAACCGTTCGAGCCGACGAAGCCGAAGATTTCGCCGCGCCGTATGGCGAAGCTCACGCGATCGACCGCGGTAAAGTCGCCGAAGCGGCAGGTAAGGTTTCGCGCCACAATGACCGGCTCGGCATCGACGGTGGAAAGCGGCGGGATATTCGGTTTCTTATGCTCCGCGCGGCGTTGCTGCGGAAGCAAAGCGATAAATGCATCCTCGACGGCCGTCGCACCTGTCCGCGCCTTCAGATCGGCCGGTGAGCCCGCAGCCAATATTTGCCCTTCGTCCATGGCCACGAGCCAGTCGAACCGTTCGGCCTCCTCCATGTAGGCGGTCGCGACTATGACACTCATCCCCGGACGGCGCGAACGCATCCGCTCGATGAGCTCCCAGAATTGTCGCCGCGATAGCGGATCGACTCCGGTCGTCGGCTCATCAAGGATGAGAAGATCGGGATCGTGAATCAACGAACAGCACAGGCCCAGCTTCTGTCGCATGCCGCCCGACAGCTTCTTTGCCGGACGGTCGGCGAATGGCGCCAGTCCCGTGCTGTCCAAAAGCTCAGCCATCCGCCATTGCCGTTCCAAACGAGATTGCCCGAACAGGCGGCCGAAGAATTCGATATTCTCGCGGATGCTGAGATCCGGATAAAGGTTCCGGCCCAATCCTTGCGGCATGTAGGCAATGCGGGAACAAACACCCGCCCGATACGCGGCGTCCGCCATATCGCCATCAAGCACGAAGACCTGGCCGGATTGGATTTGCCGCGCGCCGGCGATGATGGCGAGGAGCGTCGATTTGCCGACTCCGTCGGGACCGATCAGCCCAACCATACGGCCGGCAGGCAAATCGACGGTGACGTTGGCGAGGGCGGTCGCACGTGAGTAACGGTGCGCGACGCTATCGAGCCGCGCGACAGATGTGACGGGCTCATTCATTGCCCCGTCGTCCCTTGCAGCCGGGCCGGCCAAACGGCGCCGTTTTGGGTCAGCACGTAAGCGACGCCAGGCAACCCGCTGCGCACCGCATCAGCGCGTCCGCGCAGTCGCTCCGGATCGATCCGCACCCGGATCCGGAACATCAGTTTGTCTCGCTCGCTCTGAGTCTCGACGATCTTCGGGGTGAACTGGGCCTGCGAAGCGATGAACGACACCTTTGCAGGGATCGCCACGTTCGGATAGGCGTCAAGGACGATGCGGGCGTCGGCGCCGAACTTCACCCTCCCGGCAGCTTCGGTCGGCAGATAGATGTCCATGTAGACGTAAGAGGTGTCCAACATGGCGAAGACTTTGCCGCCCGCAGGCAGAACCTCGCCGATATTGGCGATGCGATACTGGATGCGGCCGTCGCGCGGCGCGACCAACGTATTATCGGCAATTTCGACGTTGTAGAGCTCGACGTCGTGGGTGGCTGCTTCAAGGGCATGCTCGGACTCGGTCACCCTGGCCTTGGCCGCGTCGAGCGCCGCTTTGGCGCCGTCCAGTTGCTGCTGGCGCTGGTCCAAAACCTCCTTTGTCTGGAAGTTCTTTTGCACCAGGTAGACAGCGCGATCATATTCCTGCTGTGCCAGCAACACCTGAGTGTTCTGCTGGATCACGTTGGCATTCGCTTCGTCGACGGCGCGGCGCGCCTGGGCGACCTGGGCCTGCGACTTTTTCAGCGAGGCCGCGAGGTCCTGCGTGTCCATACGGGCGACGACCTGGCCCGCCGTCACCAGATCGCCCTCATCAGCCAGAAGCTGAGCGATGCGGCCCGCATATTTAGTATCGATGTCGATTTCGTCCGCCTCAAGTCGGCCATTGCCGAAGGCGATGCCCGGCGGCAATTGTCCCTGGAGGTGGCGCCACCAGTAATACGCGCCGCCGGCAGCGCCGCCCAAAAGCGCAAGCGCGAGTGCAATACGAAACCACCATCGTCGGCTTGAAATGCCCTTCGGTGCCGAAATCGGCACGGGTAGCGCAGCGTCGCCGCGCACCGGAACGAGCTCACGGCTATCAGCCGGTAACGGCTGGCCGTGCGCGATCTCTTTGAGATCAATCGGTTGATCGATTTTGCTGTACTCACTCATGGCAGATCCCACGACTTGATTGTTTCGGGCTTGCCGAAACGTCCCGCGAGTGATCGACCGGCCTCGATCGGCAGCGAAAACCAATCA
This sequence comes from Xanthobacteraceae bacterium, assembly GCA_035499475.1. Classification (GTDB taxonomy): domain Bacteria; phylum Pseudomonadota; class Alphaproteobacteria; order Rhizobiales; family Xanthobacteraceae; genus BOG-931. Next base: position 12,033 of record DATJYT010000514.1, read on the forward strand.
CAAGCAGGCGCTGGCGAAAATTGAGGATTTGGCCATAAGGAACATTACGGATGGCCCTATCGACCGCTTCGGCCGGCCTGTGGAACCCAGTTCGCTCCAACCTTGACATAGGACCGCTTGACGGCCGCCCAGGCGATGCGATGCGCCGCCTCTTCCTGGCGAATATCCCCCGCATGCGCCGCGTAGGCGTGATTGAAGGCCTCGCGATAGATGTCCTGAGCATGATCCGGCAAATGCGCTCTGACCGAATCTGGGAGATCCTCATTTGTTGGATAGGGCATTTGATATCTGTCCGGTTACATCACCCCCTGGTCTCATCGAACCATAAAAGGTCTCGAATCTTGACCGCTTGATACACATCAACATTGGCTGGACGATGTCCGTCGCGGCCGGGGACAGTTGATCTACGTCAAGGCCCGGCCATTGAAACGGCTTAAGCTATAAGTGAAGAGGGAGTAACGCCGGAGAAATCTCATGCAAAAGCAATCACCGAGTGGTCAATTCGATAAATTGGTGGCGAATTCGATTCCTGCTGCGTTCGCCGTCTTCAATAAAAAAGGCATGGAAGAACTCGCCGACATGCAATCGCAATGGCTCGGCCAGATTCAAGAAGCGAGCCAGCACTGGATCGATCGCATGCAATCGGAGGCAAAAATCGGTTCCGAATTTGCGGCGAAGTTGACATCGGCGCGATCGCTTCCCGATGCGATGGCCATATATCAGGAGTGGAGCAGCCGAAGGTTCGAGATGATGGCTGATGACGGCAAGCATTTGCTTGCCTGTTTCCAAAAGCTCATGGAGACAAACGCGCGGCTATTATCGAATGGCCGGTCAAATGGTGCCGGCACCGGTTCATGAGTTCGAATCCGGGCATCAAAGCTGCGTTCTGCCTGCGATTGGGAACGCGTGAGCAGTTGAAACGGCCCTTGCAATGCGCATATCGCTTCTGTTGATACACTTCTGGGCGGCGATCGGCGCGGCTTGGTCGCAAACCAGCGCGGACGATGTCCGCAAAGGGCATCAATTGGCAGCAACAGTGTGCTCGGTTTGCCATTTGGCTGCCGAGGACCAAGCCACATTGCCAATCCTACACCCGCCGGCGCCGCCGTTTGCGTCGATCGCGCAGCGCAAGGATCTTAGCGTGGAATCGCTGCAAAAGTTTTTGACGTCCACCCATCGGGACCTGGCGACGCAGAAGGGTATGCCTAATCCCGATTTGGCGGATTTCCAAGTGAAGGAAGCCATTGCTTATCTGCTCAGTTTGCGAAAACAACCATAAAAGTGATCGACACGGGGATCGACCGGCTCGTCAACTTAAGTCTTCATGACGGCGGACCACGGCTTTCACGAGTGTCGGTTTTCCCAAAATGAATATTTCGCCGTCGAACGAGTGGTTTTGGTCGGAACCGTCCGAAGAGCTTTTCGAACGTTTGGGCTGCACCGCGAGCGGACTGTCGACCGCCGAAGCCGAGAGCAGACTTGCGCGTTTCGGTCCCAATACGACGGCTCCGGCGACTCACCATCGTATTGGCGGAAAAATTACCAGACGCCTCACCGAACCGTTGGTGGCGATCCTGTTCGTGGCCGCGGCGATAGCCGGATTCACCGGCGATCTGGGAAGCTTCAGCATCATTGTCGTGGTCATCCTGTTGTCGATTATTCTCGACGTCGTTCAGGAATATCGCGCTGAGGTTGCGGCGGACGCGCTCAAGCGTTCGGTTGCAGTCCAGGCCGACGTGCGGCGGGACGGAGCGGTGACGCCGGTTCCGGTCGATTGCGTGGTGCCGGGCGACGTCGTCGAGCTGCGCGCCGGCGATCTGGTCCCCGCCGATGGCATCGTCCTTGGCAGCCACACCGCTCATGTGAACGAGGCGCTGATGACCGGGGAGCCGTATCCGGTCGAAAAATACCCCGGCAAATGCGAAGGCGGCACGCCCGCCGAGGCATTCAATGCGCTCTTCGCCGGCACAGCCGTGATCAGCGGCGAAGCGACAATGCTCGTCGTTGCGACCGGCCCGTCGACGCGCTTTGGCGGGATCGCCGCGTCGCTGGCGTCGCGACAGGCGCCGACCGCCTTCGAGCAGGGCATCCATCGCCTCGGCCTGCTGATATTGCGGCTGACTATCTTTCTGACCTTGTTCGTATTGCTCATGAACAACGTCGTGTTCCATCGTCCCATCCTGGAATCGTTCTTGTTCGCCGTGGCCCTTGCGGTCGGGCTGACGCCCGAGCTTCTGCCTATGGTCATGACCGTGACGTTGTCGCGCGGTGCGCTGCGGATGGCGGCAAAGCGCGTCATCGTCAAAAAGCTTGCCGCGATTCACGATCTCGGCGCGATGGACGTGCTCTGCACGGACAAGACCGGTACGCTGACTGAAGCCCGCGTGGCGCTGTTGAAGGCGGTGGATTCAAGGGGCGTCGTCAGCGAACGCGTCCTGACGTTCGCCGGGCTTAACAGCCGGTTTTCGGCCGGTATTCACAGCCCGCTCGACGATGCGATCCTCGAGAGCTCGGCTCGGCTGCCCTTCGACGGTTGGACGAAAGTGGACGAAGTGCCGTTCGATTTCGAACGCCGCCGCGTTTCGGTGCTCGCGGCGAAGGACAACGAGCGAATCCTTATCGTCAAGGGCGCCCCCCAGGAAGTCACGGTCCTCGCCGGCTTCGTCGACATGGGCAAAGGTGCGATGGCGCCGCTCGATTCGTCGATCCGCGCGGCCTTGGATGACTTGGAAGGCGCCGAGGCTACCCAAGGCAACAGGCTGCTTGCCGTCGCCTGGAAGCGCATGGATGCCGGACATACCGAGCTACGGCCTGAGGACGAGCGGGACCTCGTGCTTGCCGGGTTCTGCGTGTTTGTCGACCCGCCCAAGGAGAGCGCCGCCGCCGCAATCGCGGGCCTCGCCAAGGCGGGCGTGCGGGTCAAAATTCTTTCCGGCGACAGCGGCCTTGTCGTGCGTCATCTGGTCGACGTTCTGGGCATACCGGCGCAAGGCCTCATGACGGGAGCGCAGATGGCCGAACTGGATGCTGCGGCACTCACGGGCCGCGTCCAGGACGTGGACCTGTTTGCGCGTCTTTCACCCGATCAGAAGACGCAGGTCGTCAATGCCCTGCGCCGGCGGGGGGCGACGGTTGGTTTCATGGGCGACGGCGTGAACGACGCACCGGCAATCCATGCCGCGCATGTCGGTCTCTCCGTCGAGGGCGCAACCGACGTGGCGCGAGCGGCGGCCGACATGATCTTGCTCGAGCGCGATCTCAACATCCTGGTAGACGGCATTGCCGAAGGACGCAGGACATTTACCAATATCCTCAAATACGTGCGCATGGGAACCAGCTCGAACTTCGGCAACATGCTGTCGATGGCGGTTGCATCGATATTCCTTCCGTTCCTTCCGCTCACGCCGATTCAAATCCTGCTCAACAATCTCATTTACGATTTTTCCGAGATCGGCATTCCGTTCGACCGCGTCGATCCTGAGGATTTGGCGCGTCCGCATGCGTGGAATATGGGTTCGATACTCCGCTTCACGCTTGTCATGGGAACACTCTCCTCGGTGTTCGACATGATCACCTTTGCGGCGCTCCTGCTGTGGTTTCATGCCGGGCCCGAGCTGTTTCGCACCGCGTGGTTCCTGGAGTCGATTATCACCCAAATTCTGGTGATATTCGTGATCCGGACCACCAAGCCGATGTGGCGCAGTCGCGCGCATCCGGTGCTCGCAGCCTCATCGCTCCTCGCCCTCGCTGCCGCTATCGTGGTCGTGCTGTCGCCTATTGGCAGCGCGCTTGGCTTTGTGCCGCTTCCCGCAATGCTTCTTGTCGCCATCTGCGGGATCGCGATGACCTATCTCGTCCTCGTCGAAGTGGCAAAGCGGATCGCTTGAGGCCATGCACAATTCGGGCGAATCTTCAGCGCAAGCCAAAACCGACCCGTTGCGTCACCCCATGATCGCGTCAATCGGCGATATCGTCGTCCGGCAGGATGCGGACCGCGGCCCCATCGAGATCTTCATACTGACCGCTCTTGAGCGACCATAGGAAGGCGATCAGACCGGTCAGTCCAAGCATCAGCGCCACCGGCACGAGGTAGACGAGGACATTCACGACGCGAGCTCCACGCTCTGCACCAGGGCTTCGACCGGCTCTGCCGGCGCCTGCACGAGCTTCAGCGCGGGATCGCGCGACATCGACAGCCGCGCGCGCAAGGCGTTCAGCGTCACGATAATCGATGAGCCGGACATGGCGAGCGCCGCGATCAGCGGCGTGACCAGGCCCGCGACCGCGATCGGGACCGCGACTGCATTGTAGACTACGGTCAACCAGAGATTCTGCTTCATCAGCCAACGGGCTCGCCGCGAAACATCAATGGCGCAGAGCACCGGCGCGAGCCGTTCGCCGAGGAAGAGAGCGTCGGCATGGGCCTGGGTCAGATGAGCCGCGGTGATCGGTGAAAGCGAGGCATGGGCGGCCGCGAGCGCGGGCGCGTCGTTCAATCCGTCGCCGACCATCAGGACGCGGCGGCCCTGCGATTTATAGAGTTCGATGGCGGCGATCTTTTCCGCCGGCGTGAGCTTGGCAAGCCATTGTTTTATGCCAAGCCGCATCGCCACGGGTCCGACAGCTTCGCCGCGGTCGCCTGACAGGATAATCAGATCGAGGCCGCGCGCCTTGAGTGCCTGTGTCACCGCTATGGCGTCCGTCCGCAACGCCTGGCGGATCGGTATGAAGGCGGCACGATCCGCGTAGCTGAAAGCCATGAAGGAAGCCCCGGGATCGCGATCCTGAAGCTGTCGGTCACTGTCCGGAAGGCCGCAGAATGCGGCGCTGCCGAGCCGCGCCTCTTTGCCGTCGATGAGGACGCGCACACCCCGGCCCGCCTCTTCCACCGCTGCGGGATAGGGCACGTTTTCGGCGGCGTGACGCGCGAGGGCGGCCGCCAAAGGATGACGGCTCGACAGCGCCAGCCTTGCGGCATGTGCCAGCAGGTCGGGATCCATCGAACCGACATCGAGGTCCGGATCAGGTAGGGTCAACGTGCCGGTCTTGTCGAAGATGACCGTGTCGATTTCGGCAAACCGTTCGATGGCATCGCCGCTGTTGAGAATGATGGACGATCGGAACAATTGTCCGGCCGCGATCACTTGCACTGCCGGAATGGCAAGCGCGAGCGCGCACGGGCAAGTAATAATGAGCACCGCAATTGCCGCGACAATCGAGTCATGCGGCGACGCTCCGGCGATAAGCCAGCCGACGGCAGTCAGGGCCGCCGCTGCGTGAACCACAGGAGCGTAGAGGCGCGCCGCACGGTCGGCGAGCCGTACGGTGCGTGACTTGGCTTCAACCGCCTTTCGCAACAGGCGCTCCACTTCATCGACGAGCGTGCCCGTGCCCGCGGCGGTCACCCTGACGGTGAGAGCGCCCGAGAAGTTGATGCTGCCGGCATAGACTTGCGCGCCGGCGTTGACATGGCGATGGACGGTCTCGCCGGTCACGAGGCTTTCGTCGATTTCCGAGGAGCCGGTCAGAATTTGCCCGTCGGCCGGCACAATTTCGCCGGGGCGCACGAGCACCTGGTCGCCGGGCACGACGGCCGACACCGGCACACGCGTGAGTTCGCCATTGGCATCGAGGCGATGCGCAAATTCGGCCTTCTGGGAAGCGAGGTTGCCGGCGAACAGCCGCGTCTTGCGCCGCATCATCTGTTCGAGATAGCGCCCGCACAACAGGAAGAAGAGCAGCATCAGCGCAGAGTCGAAATAAGCATGGGTGGCGTGGGTCGCGGTCTCGAACAGCGACAGGCCAAGCGCCAGCACCACGCCGACCGAGATCGGAACGTCCATGTTGAGTTCGCCGCTGCGCAAGGCGCGAAGCGCGCTCTGGAAGAAGGGCTGACCGGCGTAAGCCGCCGCCGGCAGCGCGATCAATGCGGAAAGCCAATGAAATACGTCGCGCGTCTCCCGTGTCATGTCGGAGACGTTGCCCGACCAAACCGCGACTGACAGCAGCATGACGTTCATCGCGGCAAAGCCCGCCACGGAG
>DATJYT010000515.1:0-6359 GCA_035499475.1 Xanthobacteraceae bacterium
AGAGAGCTTCGACCGCGCAGTCGCGCTGCGGCCGGGCTATGCCGAGGCGCTCTCCAATCGCGGCCTGACTCTGCACGCGCTCGATCGGTTCGAGGAGGCGCTGGCAAGCTTCGACCGCGCGCTGACGCTGCGGCCGGATTACGCCCAGGCGTTCTTCAATCGCGGCGCCACCCTGCAGGAGCTGAAGCGGTTCGAGGAGGCGCTGGCAAGCTACGACCGCGCGCTCATGCTGCAGCCGGACTATGCCGAGGCGCACTGGAATGAAGCCCTATTGCGGCTCCTCACCGGCGACTTCGCCCGCGGCTGGCGCCAATACGAGTGGCGCTGGAAGAACCAATCGCTCGCCCTGCCGCAGCGCAATGTCCCGCAACCGCTTTGGCTCGGCACCGAATCCGCTATCGACAAGACCATCCTGCTGCACAGCGAGCAGGGATTTGGCGACACGATCCAGTTTTGCCGCTACGTGCCGCTCGTCGCCGCACGCGGTGCGCGCGTGATTCTGGAAGTCGAGACGCCGCTCCTCGAGCTCATGACCAGCCTCGCCGGCGCGACGCAGGTGCTGGCCAAAGGCGATCCGCTGCCTGCCTTCGACGTGCATTGCCCGTTGCTCAGCCTGCCGCTGGCGTTCGCCACGCGGCATGGCACGATTCCATCGCTGACGCCCTACCTGAGCGCACCGGCCCAAGCCGTGCAGGATTGGCGGGCGCGGCTTGGGCCGAAAACCCGGCTCCGAATCGGCCTCGCCTGGTCGGGCCGGCCGACGCACAAAAACGATCAAAATCGCTCCATCGCCTTGCGCGCGCTGATGCCGCTGTTGGACCTCGACGCGACGTTCGTGAGCCTGCAGAAGGACGTCCGCGCCGACGACGCGACGATGCTGCAAGAGCGCGGCGACCTTTTCCATTTCGGCGATGCGCTGCGCAATTTCGCCGACACGGCGGCGCTCATTTCGAACCTGGACCTCGTGATCTCGGTCGATACCAGCGTCGCTCACCTCGCCGGCGCGCTGGCTAAGCCGGTCTGGGTGTTGCTGCCTTTCGTCCCCGACTGGCGCTGGCTGCTCGATCGCGACGACAGTCCCTGGTATCCGACCGCGCGCCTGTTCCGGCAGGACGACGCACGGACGTGGGACACCGTGGTCCCGCGCGTTCATCGCGCGCTGCAGGATTTTATGCGTAGGCTTTCCGGCAAATGAGCGCCTCGGACGCTCAGTCCACCTTGATGCCCGCGGCCTTGATAATGGGCCACCACTTCTCGATCTCGGCCTTCTGCAGCATGCCGAGCGCTTCAGGCGTCTGCTGCTGGCGCGACGGCAGCTCCTGCGCGAGATCGATAAGCCGCTGCCGAATCGCAGGGTCGCTGAGGGTGTCCACGCATGCGCTATTGAGCTTGTCGATCACGGCTTTGGGCGTGCCCTTTGGCGCCCAAATCCCCTGCCACGACGACGCATAATATCCAGGCAGGCCCGCTTCATCGACCGTCGGAATGTCGGGCGCGGCGGTGACGCGGCTTTTGCCGAGGACGGCGTAGGCTCTGATCGTGCCGGCGCGCACCTGCGGCATCGCATCGGCGACCAAGTCGAACATCAGATCAATGCGACCCGCCACCAAATCCTGCATCGCCGGGCCGACGCCCCGATATGGCACCGACCGGAAACGCGTGTTCGTCTCGTTTTGGAAGAGGACGCCGGCGAGGTCCGCGGCGCTGGCTACGCCGGGAGTGCCGCTCAACGCCTTGTCGGGATTTGCCCGCAGCCAGGCGATCAGTTGCTTCAAATCCACGGCCGGCAGCGCGTTCTTGGCGACGATCACCATCGGACTGTCTGAAATCAGCGAGACCGGTTCAAAATCCTTGAGGAGGTCGTAGGGGAGCGCGAGCACGGCACCATTGACCACATGCGTGCTCCAGGTGCCGAAGCTGAGCGTATAGCCGTCCGCCGTTGCGCGCGCGACGCGGCCGACGCCGATGCTGCCCGAAGCGCCGACGACGTTTTCAATGACGACCGGCTGTTCCAGCGAGACGCTCATGCGGCCGGCCACAACACGCGCGACGGCGTCGGTCGGCCCACCGGCGGGAAACGGCACAATCACCGTGATGGGGCGCGATGGATAGACTTGCGCCATAGCGGGTGCGGCGCTGCCCAGGATGGCAACCGCGATGGCCAGAAGGCCGGCCGCAAGGACGCGGATCGAGCGCGCAAAATCGAGCATGACACTCTCCCTCACTCTTGGCCGGAAGCCGGCGGCGCAGTTCTCCGATTGGGCCCCGATGATTGCGAGCCGCGTTTGCGCCGGCCGGCACCGGGCCGGGCGTGGGCTCCCTTGGCTGCAATCACGCGGGTCAGCAGATCGAGCAGCAGTTCGCGTTCGTCAGGCGCGAGGGATTCCAGGATGCGGGCCTGCGCGGCCAGATTTCGTTTTCGCACTTGGTGGAATAGCCGCTCGCCCTTCGGGGTCAGTTGCAGCAGTCGCGCCCGACGGTCGGCGTCATTCACGCGACGTTCGACGAGGCCCTTCCCGGCGAGATCCTCCACCAGCACGCTTGCGCTGTTGCGGTCGACGCCGAGCCTTGCAGCAAGACCAATCTGGTCAATCCCCGGTTCGCCGTCCTGTTTGTTGAGACAGCCCATGGCGCCGTACTGAACGGGCGTGATTCCGGCTCCAGCAACGGTATCCGCCGTCAACGCCATGGAAATCTGATGGACCCGCCGCGTCAGCGCGCCGAGCGTGCGCCGCACCGGAGCGACGTCCGGGCCGAAGTGAATTGTGTACGGCCTGCCGCTCGCCGTCTGCCGACCGAGGGATGCCCGAATGCGTCCCGCCATGATCATACCTCTGATGATCATATATATGATCATCCTTATTATGATCAATTGTCGACGATGTCAAATTTCGCTTGCGGCGCGCCCGAGCCCGCCGGCCGCCCCGCATCGAACCGACCGGGTCTAAGGCTTTGTCGCCGTCAGATTGATCATGGCGGACATCCCGCCATGGGAGGTGCCTTCGTGAATCTCGCGCTCCTCCTCGACGATTTTCAGATGGCGAAAGCCGGCAAATTCCTTTTCCAGCATCGCGCGCGTGTAGAGATTTTCGATCTCCTTGGGTCCGCCGGTGCCGTAGTCGAGCTGCTTTGGCGTGTAGCCTTGGAGGATGAGAAGGCCGCCGGGCTTCAGCGCCCGCCGCATGCCGGCCCACTTCAAGCTCCGCTCGGCCGGCGAGCTGAATTGGGTGAAGATTTCGACCACGACGTCGAAGGCGGCCGCCGGATAGGCCCACGCGTGCACGTCGACCAGCGCGAAAGTGACATTGACGTGCCGCTCCGCCGCCAGCGCGCGCGCCTTCTTTTGCGCCGAAGGCGAGAAGTCGATCGACAGGACATCGAGACCCTGTTCGGCGAGCCAAACCCCATTGCGCCCCTCGCCGTCGGCAACGGCGAGCGCGCGGCCCGACGGCGGCAGCAGGCTCTTGCAGGATTGCAGAAAATAATTCGGCGCCTTGCCGAAAGCGTATTCGGGCACCGCATAGCGGGCCTCCCAACGTTCGTATTCGCTCAAGGAAACCTCCAGGGCCTAATCGCGGCGAGGGTGGACCGCGCGCCCGTGAGCGCGATCGCCGGCATTCGGCCCGGCATCGTCCACGCGATCCGTCATGTTTGCGGCGGTGTGGCCAGCGGGCGCGCCGAATTCTTCCGGCGTGCCGCACACCGGCGCCGGCGTGCCCGGCAGGAACATCCGCCAGAGCCGTTTCACGTCAGCGTCGAGTTTGCAGGGACGGTCGGACATGACCCGACTATAAAGAGCCAGCGCCGGGCGCACAAAGATTTTCCGGCGTCCCTTTTTCCGCGTCTGGCGGCATGGTCCGGCGTGCAATAAGAATCATCACATGGATCGCATTCCGGTGGCCCAATCATGCGCATGCTGATGCGTTTCTTGCGCCGCTTGCTGATCTTCGGGCTGGGCATTCTCAGCGTGTGGCTGATCGTCTTTGTCTTCAGGTTCACCGATCGCAGGCTGCCGACCATCTTGGCCGTGGCCGCCACCTACGGCATCGCGGCCTATATCATTCTGCCGCGCGCGGTCCGGATGGGCCTTAAAATTCTCCAGCGCAAAAAAGTGCCGCGCTTCGCGATCACTGGCGACGGATTGCCTGGCGATCCCGTCAACCTCGTGCTGATCGGCACGCTGCAGCAGCTTCAAGCCGCCTTCGCGGTCGCGGGCTGGTCGGAAGCCGACCGGTTGGGCGTGCTCAGCTCGTGGCGCATGGTCCGTGCATTCCTGATGAACTCGCCCTATCCGACCGCGCCGTTCAGCACCCTCTATCTTTACGGGCGCGGCCAGGACATCGGTTTCCAGAAGGCCATCGACGACAGCCCGCGCAAGCGCCATCACATTCGCTTTTGGGCTTTGAGCCTTGCCCGGGCCGAGGCGACATTGGGAACCGCAAGCTTCTGGATGAACACCGATCGGCCGCCGCATCACGAACACGTTCTTTGGGTCGGAGCCGGCACCAAGGATACCGGTTTCTCGCTGACCAGACTCACATTTCAGATCACCCACGCCACCGATTCCGATACCAATGCCGAGCGGGATTTTATTGTTGCCGAGCTGACAAAGAGCCGCGTCATCGAAGACGCGCGTTCCTATCAGGCCGGACAACATCTGCCCGTCGAGCGCGTCAATCATTACATGACCGACGGCGAAGTCATGGTGGCGCACCTCGCTGCCGTTTCCCGATAAACGCGGCATCCGCCGCAAAAGCCCGATTACTCAATCACCACGTCGGCGGTCGCGAGCAGCGAGGTCGGAAGAGTGAGGCCCAGCGCCTTGGCGGTCTTGAGGTTGATCGCGAGCTCAAAACGAGTTGGCTCTTCCACAGGCAGGTCGGCAGGGAGCGCGCCTTTGAGAATACGGTCCGCCAGCACGGCGGCGCGTCCGTAACTTTCCTTGAGCTCGGGACCGTACGACATCAACCCGCCGTCATCGACCTCGTCCGAGAACGAGTGCATCGACGGCAATCCGCTCTTGAGAGCCAACGCGGCAATTTCCTTGCGGCGCCCGAACAACAGATTGTCGGTGACGAATACGAGCGCCTGTGCGCCCGAATTTTTCGCCTCGTCGAAAGCAGGCGCGAGGTCTGTGGCGCCGGCGGCGAGGTCGCGTGCGAACAGCTCGACGCCGCGCGCCTTGGCCGCCTGGCGGATGGTTTCCACGATCGTGGCATTCTCCGAAAGCGAGCGGCTCCAAATGACCGCGACGCGCTTGGTGCCCGGAAGCGCCTCGAGCAAAAGGTCGAGCCGCTTCCCGCCGAGCGCCGCCTGGCTGTAAGTGATGCCGGTGATGTTGGCTCCCGGATGGGCCAGGCTGTTCACAATACCGAGCGCGACCGGATCGGAAACAAAGGCGAAAACGACCGGAGTTTCGACGCCCGCGTCCTTGAGCGCGCGGACCGCCGGCGAGGTCAATGCGATTGTCACCTCGGGTCTCTGAGCGGCGAGCGCGACCGCAAGGGCCTTGAGCCGCACCGCATCTCCTTCACCGCCCAGCAATTCAATCGTTGACGTTTTGCCGTCGTCATAGCCGAGCGCGCGCAATGCCTCGATCAAGAGCCTGACCCGCGTGCGCAGCGGGAAGCCGCTGTGCAAAATGCTGATGCGCCGCAGGCCGGCCGTTTGCTGCGCTTGCGCCGTAAACGGCCACGCCGCCGCACAACCGAGCAGAGTAACGAAATCGCGACGTCTCATGATGATGCCCGGACCCAGCAAGCGCATTTTAGCGGCATGGTCAATCGGTCAATATCAGGCAGTATTTATCCCAGCACGCCGCCGCCCCTTACCGCCAAGCCACACGTCGCGCGGTTCGCACGCCGCCAACGGATCTGGGCGGCGATTAACGCGGCGTATCTGATTTGATCAAATCCCATTCCGCGCATTTCGCCTGTCTTAATCGGGCCGTGCTATTGGCGGCTCGCCTTGAACTTCAAGCATTACGATAATGACAGACGCTCCACAGCTTCCCATTCTGGCGCGTGTCGGGACGGCTCTGTTGATCGCCGGCGTGCTTGACGTCGCCGTCATGATTTATTGCATCGCGAACGGCGTATCATATGCGTCCAGCTTTAACATCTTTGCCGTTTGGCTGGGTATTCTGCTCATAAGGGGCAGTCTTTGGGGCTCCCTCAGTCGTGCGATTCTTTGTTGCGTTCTTTCTCGCAGGCAGTATCGGCCTCATTGCCGCTTTTCCGCTTTTGCAGCCGGTCAGCCTGACGCTGGCTGAACTGCGTCACGTATCGCCGCTCACCGTCGTGCCGTCCCTGCTTCTTCTGTCCCTGTCATTTTGGGCCGGCTACGAACTCAACCGAGAG
>DATJYT010000516.1:0-6506 GCA_035499475.1 Xanthobacteraceae bacterium
CAGGTCACCGTGGCCCCGCCGCACCCGACCAAGCTTGCCGCGCGCCGCCAGGAGCGGCACGAGGCGGGTGAAGCTTCCCCTTGACTGCCGATCAAGCGCCGCGACGGCCGAAGGGTCGAACAGATCGGGCATGTCACGGAACGCGGCGAGATTCTGATCGAGATAGGTTTCGAGCGCTGCGATCCAGGGCGCCGCCGCGACGGCAGGCGCCTCGGCGTGTGCCGCCGCGACGGCGCGGCCGAGCGCGTCGGCGAGCGCCTCATCGATCTCCCTCAAATTGTCGAGCGTGCGGGTCTCGTCGAAGCGGCGCATTTCGATCGCCCATTCGACGGGTTCACCCGCGCCGCCGATCGCGAGCGCGCCGCCTCGGTTGCGGGTGATGGCGACGACGCGGCGGTAGATTTCGGGCGCATAGGGCCGGTTGACGGCGAGTTCGGCCTCGCACGCGGCCTTGCGCTTTTGCAGCGTCGAATAATCGAGGAATGGAAAGCGCACCGCGCGCTTCACCTTGAGCGCAGTGTTGCCGGCGAGGAACACCGACGCGCCGTGGGTGTCGATGCGCCGGACGGCATCGCCGCCGTGGCTCGCCGGATCGGAGAGAAAGGCGAACACCTCGTCCTGACGCTTGGTCTCGTCGTCCATGCGGTCTCCCGATCCCGCGGAACATGCGCTATTGATCGCGGCGGGCCCACCCCGATCTTATCCGGCGGGGCAGGGGAGTTTATCCACCCCGAACGACAATGCCGTCGAGGAGACGCCCATGCGCGCCAAGGACAATATGCGCACCGCCGCCGAGGTTTTGGTCGACCAGTTGCGCGTCCATGGGGTGCGCCACGTGTTCTGCGTGCCGGGCGAGAGCTACCTCGCGGTGCTCGATGCCTTCCACGACAGTGACCTTGAGATCACCGTGTGCCGGCAAGAGGGCGGGGCGGCCATGATGGCGGAGGCGATCGGCAAGGTCACCGGGCGGCCCGGCGTCTGCTTCGTCACCCGCGGGCCGGGCGCGACCAATGCGTCACACGGCATCCACATCGCGCGGCAGGATTCCTCGCCGCTGGTGATGTTCGTCGGCCAGGTCGCCCGCGACATGCGCGAGCGCGAGGCGTTCCAGGAACTCGATTACCGCGCCGTTTTCGGCGCCATGACCAAATGGGCGACGGAGATTGACGATCCCGCGCGTGTGCCTGAGGTCGTCTCGCGTGCATTCTACACGGCGGCCAATGGGCGGCCAGGACCGGTCGTCGTCGCTATCCCGGAAGACATGCTGACTGAGCGGATCGCCGTACCCGATGCGCCACCCTTTGCGCTCGTCGAGACTGCGCCGGGTCCGGCCGAGATGACGAAATTCGCGCAGATGCTTGCAGCGGCGCGCGCGCCGATCATGCTCCTCGGCGGCAGCCGGTGGTCGCAAGAAGCGTCGAATGCGGTCGGACGCTTTGCGCAAAAATACGCACTGCCGGTTGCCACCACGTTCCGCCGCGCCCATCTGTTCGATGCGTTGCATCCTTGTTACGCGGGCGATTTGGGCATCGGGCCGAACCCAAAGCTCGTTGCGCGAATTAAAGCCTCAGATCTCGTGATCCTGGTTGGCGGCCGGCTCGGCGAATTGCCGTCGCAGAGCTACACGCTCATCGGCATCCCCGGCCCGCAGATGAATTTCGTGCATGTTCATCCCGGCGCCGAGGAACTCGGCCGCGTCTACAGCCCGCATCTCGCCATCAATGCGACGCCGACGGCGTTTGCCGCCGCGCTCGATGTGCTCGCGCTGCCGCAAGCCGCGCGCGGCGATGCGCAAGCCGCGCACGCCGAATATCTTGACTGGACCGAAACGCCGACCGAGCAGCCGGGCGCGGTCAATTTCGGCGCGGTCATGGTTTGGCTGCGCGATAATCTTCCGGCCGATGCCATCCTCTGCAACGGCGCCGGCAATTACGCGGCGTGGATCCACCGGTTTTTCCGGATGCGCCGTTTCGGCCAGCATGTCGCGCCAATATCGGGCTCGATGGGCTACGGCGTGCCGGCCGCGCTCGCCATGAAGCGACTTCATCCCGAGCGAACGGTCGTGTGCATCGCCGGCGACGGCGATTTCCTGATGAATGGCCAGGAACTGGCGACCGCTGTGCAATACAATGCCCCGTTCATCACCATCATCGCCGACAACGGCATCTACGGCACCATCCGCATGCATCAGGAGCGCGAATATCCCGGCCGCGTTTCGGCAACCGATATCCGCAATCCGGATTTCACCGCTTACGCGCGCGCGTTCGGCGGCTTCGGGGTCTCCGTCGAGCGGACGGCTGATTTCCCGGCGGCCTTCAAGGAAGCGCAGGCATCCGGCAAGCCGGCGATCGTCCGTCTCAAGATCGATCCCGACGCGATCACGCCGATGACGACGCTCGCCAAGATCCGCGCCAAGTCGCTGGCGGAGAAGGGCGGCTGAACCGGTACGGACCGATCTTGCAGGTGGACTTCAATTCGCCCTTTACTGCGCCTTGATGCCGGCCGCCTTGATGATCGGGTACCACTTCTCGACTTCAGCGGTCTGGAACGCGCGCAACGCCTCGGGGGTCTGCTGCTCGCGGGGATAGATGTCCTGTGCCAGATCGGTGAGACGCTTGCGCGTCTGCGGATCGGCGAGCGCGGCAACGATCGCGGCATTGAGCTTGGCGATGATAGGCTTCGGCGTGCCGCGCGGCGCCCACATCGCGTGCCAGAACGAAAAATAATATCCCGGCATCCCCGCCTCGTCCGTGGTCGGAATGTCGGGCGCGACCGCGATGCGGTTCTTGGCGGTGACCGCGTAGGCCTTGAGCGCGCCGGACTTGACATGCGGCAGGGATACCGCCGGCGTATCGAGCTGGATATCGGTGATGCCGGCGACGAGATCCTGGGTCGCGAGGCCGGCGCTGCGATACGACACCATTTGCCATTTCAGGCCGAGCATGTTTTCCATCAGCACGCCGGCGACGTGGCTCGGGCTGCCGACGCCCGACGTGCCCATGGTGGTCTTGTCGCCGTTCTGCTTGAGCCAGGCGACCAGCTCTTTCAAGTTGTTCGCCGGCATGGTCTTGCGGGCATCGATCAGGAACGGCTGCGTCGCCACCAGGGCGATCGGCTCGAAATCCTTCAGCATGTCGAAGTCGAGATTGTAGATCGCGCCGTTGGCGACGTTGGTTCCCCACATGCCCCACAGGACCGTATAGCCGTCGGGGTCGGAGCGCTCGGCGCGGGTGACGCCGATGGTGCCGGCGGCGCCCGCGGTATTCTCGACGATCACGGGCTGGCCGAGGGTCGCGCGCATGCTCTGCGCCATGATTCGTCCCAGCACGTCGGTCGAACCGCCTGGCGCCAGCGGAATGATCATGGTGATCGGGCGCGAAGGATAGTCGTCCGCGGCGGCAGGGCGGCCGGCGGCGAAAGCCAAGGCAGCTACCAGTGTGGCCGCCATGGCAGCCGCGGTGACGGGTTTGCAGACCATGATCGCCTCCCAGCCGATGCGGATCGCGAGCTTCCGTATGCCAGAGGCGGAGGCTTGGCCATAGGGCAAAGCGACCGCTGCGACGGAATATCCGCACATTGCCGCGTTGATTGAACCATGGTTCAGTCATTCGGAAAACGATTCCGCTCATGCCCTATCGCCGCACCGAGAACGTCGTGCGACGGCTTGCCGCCCGGCACGCGGCCATCATCGCGGCAGCGCGCGACGCGGCCAATGAGGGCGGCATGGCGGCAGTTCAGATCGCTCCGGTCGCCCGGCGCGCGGGTATCGCCGCAGGCACGGTCTATCGCTACTTTCCGGGCAAGACCGATCTGGTTGCGGCACTGCTCACCGAAGTGGCCGAGCGTGAGATCGGCGCGTTGCGTCGTGCCGCCGATGTAGCGCCCGGCCCGTTGTCCGCGCTCTCCGCGGCGTTGATGACGTTCGCGGCGCGGACGTTGCGCCAACGCCGTCTCGTCTTCGCGGCGACCACCGAACCGGTTGATGCCGAGATCGATGCGGCGCGGCTCGATTTTCGCAAGGCGCTCGCCGCGGAATTCACGCGACGTATTTCAAACGCAATCGCGGGCGGACATCTGCCTGAACAAGATGCAACCCTTGCCGCCGCCGCGCTGGTCGGTCTTTTCGTCGACGGCCTGATCGGTCCGCTCGCGCCCGACGCTTCGGGTCGCGAGCGGGAGGTCGTGCAATCCCTGACACTTACCGCGCTCCGCGCGCTTGGCGTCGCCGACGCCCGTGCCCGCGGGCTGGTAGTGCAAACGCGAGTCAGTGATCAGTAGTCGATAATCAAACAATTCTGATCACTGATTACTGATCCCTGCCTCCTGTTAATGCGACATCAGCACCGGCACTGTCATCGACCGCATGATGCTGTGCGTGACGCCACCGAGCACGAATTCGCGCAGGCGCGAATGACCGTAACCGCCCATGATGATGAAGTTGATGCCCGAATCGGAGACATGAGAGAGCAGCGCGTCGGCGACGTCGATGTTGCCGCCGGGAATGCGTTTGACGTCGACCTTGAGGCCATGGCGGGCGAGGTGCTGGCCCATGTCGGCGCCCTCGATCTCGTCCTGCTTGCCGCGCTCGTTGTCGACGATGACCAACTCGACCTGTCCGGCTTTCTCCAGGAGCGGCATGGCGTCGGCGATGCCGCGCGCCGCCGGGCGGCTGCCGTCCCAGCACGCCATCACGCGATCAAGCTGCAACGGCGACTTCTGGATGTACGGCACCATGATCACCGGACGTCCGGATTCGAACAGCGTGCTCTCGGCAATCATCTCGTCGATCTCGCTTCGGTCGGGCTTGGCCTGGCCGACAATGGCGAGATCGAAGCGCCGCGCGATGCGGCCGAACTGGTCGCCGGCGCCGGCGAGGCTGGCGCTCAGCGTCACCGGCTCGGCCGAGATGCCCGCGCGCGAGGTGGCGGTCGTGAACCGATCGATGGCCGCCTTGGCGGCGTCCTGATTCTCGGCAAGCTGGACGTCGATGACCTCGGCTGGAATATAACCCGTGCTCGACACCGGAACGATCGGATCGAATACGAAGGCGACACCCGTGAGGTGAGCGCTAAAGGCATCGGCGACCGACACCGCGAAGTCGCCGGCCGGACCACCATCGGCGCCGACCGACAGATTGACGACGATATCCTTGATCATGGCGTTTCCTCGTGGTGCATCAACTCTGTCTTTATTTCATGATGAGCCGGGCCGCAGTTGAGCCAGATCAATCATGCCGTTCTATTTCTTGACGTTGCCGTCCGCGTCGAACTGCTTGACATAGGCCCACAGGTCGTTGACCTCCTGCTCGTTCTTGATGCCGGCGAAGATCATCTTGGTGCCGGGCACCATGGCGCGCGGATCGTTGATGTATTTCTTGAAATTCGCCTCGTTCCAGACGATGCCGGAATTCTTGTTGGCGTCGGAATAGCTGAAATTCGCAACGGTGCCGGAATGGCGACCGTCGAGGCCGTTGAGTTCGGGGCCGATCTTGTTCTGCGCGTCATCCCCGATGGAATGGCAGGGCAGGCACTTGTGGAAAGAGATTTCTCCCTTGGCCGCATCCTGCGCCGCGGCGACCCCCGCAGACACCATGACCAGCGCGGCCGCCATAAGCAACGTCCTCATCATCACGTCTCCCTGTGCTCTTGAAGCTTCGGCCGCGCCCCGATCGGCCGCACCTCTGCGCGGCAGCCGTTCAAGCGGCCCCGGTGCAGCGTGTCAACGCCCAATATCGCCTCTCTGCCGTGCGGCCGGCAAGCGCGGCGTGGCCGCACGATACGCCCCGCCATTTCGCGTTATAATGGTTGTCGAATATGCGAGGTTCCGATGACGGTTGCGATGCCTTTGGCCGATGATGCCGTGCTCGCGCGCCGCGCCGAGATCGTAGCGGCGCTCAAGCGCATTGTGCCGGGCGAGGGCGTCATCGCCTCTGAGCAGGGCATGCGGCCCTTCGAAAGCGACGGCCTCACTGCGTATCGCCAGTTGCCCATGGTCGTGGTGTTGCCGGAAACGACCGCGCAGGTCTCGGGCGTGCTGGGTTATTGCCACCGTGAAGGCATCAAGGTCGTGCCGCGCGGGGCCGGCACGTCGCTCTCCGGCGGTGCGTTGCCGCTTGGCGACGGCGTGCTGCTTGGCATGGCCAAGTTCAATCGCATTCGCGAGATCGATTTCGATAATCGTGTAGCTGTCGTCGAGCCCGGCGTCACCAATCTGGCGGTCAGCCAGGCCGTCGAGCATGCCGCCTTCTATTACGCGCCCGATCCGTCGTCGCAGATCGCCTGCACGATCGGCGGCAATGTCGCGGAAAATTCCGGCGGCGTGCATTGCCTCAAATACGGAGTCACCGCCAACAACGTGCTCGGCTGTGAACTGGTGCTGATCACCGGCGAAATTCTCCGCCTCGGCGGCAAGCATCTCGACGCCGGCGGCTACGATCTGCTCGGCGTCGTCACCGGTTCGGAGGGCCTGCTTGGCGTGGTCACCGAAATAACGGTGCGCATTCTGAA
>DATJYT010000517.1:0-13798 GCA_035499475.1 Xanthobacteraceae bacterium
TCCCGGCGCCAAGCCGTGGCGAGTGCGGCCATCAGGCGGGCGCGCATGCCGGCCGAGTAGGTCCGCAGCGGCAATTCGAGATAGTTGCCGAGTTCAGTGAACGAGGCGATTTCCTCGGTGAGGGCTCGTAGCGGCTCGTCGGCATCGCCGTAGATCATGTGCTGGAACTTGATGGACTCGTAACCTGTCATCTCCGGGGAAATGCCGGCCTCGATGTCGAACAGGCATCCGATCGAGCCTTCGACGATGACTTCGCCATTGCTCGGTGGATAGATGCCTGCGATCACCTTGAGCAGGCTCGTCTTGCCGGCGCCGTTGTGGCCGACGAGGCCGAGATGTTCGCCCCGCCTGAGCTCGAAAGAAACGCCGCGCAGCGCCTGAACGTGGACCTTGCCGTTCTGTCGATCGAGATTTCCGCCGACGGCGGACTTGATCAAGGAGCCGCGCAACAGCCGCAGCTGTCCGGGACCCATGATGGGAATGCTGAGATCGACGTTGCGCAGGATGGCGCTACATTCGCGCATAACCGTGCCTAGAGCCAGAACACGACGTATTTTTCATAGCGCCGAAAGAAATAGACGCCGAAAATCCATACGGCGAGCAGCATGCCGAGCATGACGGCGACGATCATCGGCGCTTCCGGTCGGCCCAGCAGCGGGGCGCGGATGAACTCGATCACATAATAGACCGGATTGAAGTAGTACACGGCGCTGCGCCAGCCCTTGATCATGCCTGCCTGCCAGAAGATGGGCGTGACCATCATCAGCACCACGATGGAGCTGGAGATCAGGCGCGGCAAATCCCGGTAACGTGTGAAAAGGATGCTCGTGATTGCGGTGACCGGGATCGAAAATAAGAAGAGCACAACGACGGCTGGCGCCAGCAACAATGAGAAAAAGTTCAACTCGACGACGCCGAGCAGAACAAGCAGGGCCCACACGATCATCTGGTGGCAAAACACGATCACGAGCTTCGCGCATGTCGACCAGATGAATAGCGACTTGTCGATGCGCGTGCCGCGTATAAACGAGCTGTAATTGACGAATGTATTGCCGACATCAGTCAGCAGCGCGCCGCACCACACCCAACCGATCATTCCGCACGCAACGTAGCCTGCATAATCCTTGGAAGGCACCGCGAAAAGCGCGCCGTACACCAGCGTCATCGCGGCGACGGTGATGCCGAGGCTGAGCGTGATCCAAAACGGTCCAAGCAAAGTCCTGCGATAGCTCTGCACGGTCTCGATCCAGGCGAGGCCGGTCCACATCGGAATCCGCTGCAACGGCGCCCTCAGAAAGCCCTGGAAGGACGTCGGCAGCCAGGCCATGTAGGTGTCGATGGCGTCGGCGGATAGCCGAAGCTCCAAGCTCATCGTGTCAGCCCTTCAGGCCCTTCCCGCAGCGTCGGCGCAGTCCAGGACCGAATCGCGCGTCGTGCCGCTCACCACTTGGTGGCATTCTTCTGCAGCTTTGGGTGCGAAACAAGGCAGTGCCAGATGACGGCTTGGAATGCCTCCGCGTGCGGCGTCACGCGTGAGGCTTCGACGGTCGGCACGACAACGACAACGTCGCCTTGCTGTTTGGTGTAACCGCCGTCCCGGCCGACGATGCCGAATACGCGCATGCCCGCCTTTTTGGCTTCCTGAACGGCGGCGACCAGGTTGGGGCTGACGTTCTTCTCGAGATTGCCGCCGCCGACCGAAAACACCAGCACGGCGTCGTCGGCGTCGGCATGGCTCACCTTGAACCATTCCGAGAAGACCGTGTGCCAGCCCTCGTCATTGGTGCGCGCGGTGAGTTCCGACACGTTATCTGTCGGTGCGTAGGCCTCGATGCCGCAAAGCTTGCGAAAGTCGTTGACGGCGTGGCTGCAATTGCCGGCGCTGCCGCCCACGCCGATGATGAAGAGGCGTCCGCCGCGTTCCCGCAGCTTAACCAGTTCCTCACAAAGCTGCTCGATTGTCTCGGCCGAGAGGCGGCGTGCCGTCTCGCAGACTTCCTCAAGATAGACCGCGGTGTGTGACATTTGGTCTTGGCGCGTACTCAATGGAGCGATCCGATTGTGCCGTCGATCAAGCGCGCTTGGCTCGGCGATGGCGCCGAACACCGCGTTTCAACCAAGATCCGGAAGGCAGGCTGCGCGTATCAAACCGGACCTGTGGTGTCAACCTTGGCGGGCAGCGGCGCGGCTGTGTGCCGCCGCTCAAGCCGGCGCTGTGATAATTTGCTAGTGAGGCTCCCGGATCAGCGCGTTTGGGACCAAGCGAAGTAGCCCAAAAGCTGCGTCGAGACCATGCGCCGCGACAACCGCGGCGAAGGAAGTGGATTTTCGGATAATGGCTGAATTCAATCTTCTGGACACACCGGCGCGCTGCGTCCGCGACACCAGCCTCCGCCGCAGCAGCAAGGAGGAGAGCCGCCGTCTCGCGCTGCAATTCGGCCGCGAATATTTCGATGGGACTCGGGAGCAGGGCTATGGCGGCTATCATTACGACGGCCGCTGGGTGGCGGTCGCCAGGCGCGCCATCGCGCATTGGAACCTCAAGCCCGGCGACCGGGTTCTCGACATCGGCTGTGCCAAGGGATTTCTGGTCAAGGATCTTCGCGATGCACTGCCGGGGCTCGATGCGATCGGCATCGACATTTCGGACTACGCGCTGGCGCATGCTCATCCCGACGCGAAGCCCTATCTCTCCAAGGCGAGTTGCGACGACTTGCCGTTCGAGGCTAATTCTTTCGCTGCCGTCTTTGCTATCAACACCATCCACAATCTCCCGCGCGACGGCTGCCGCCGGGCGCTGCGCGAAATCGAGCGCGTCTGTCGCGGACGCGGCTTCGTGCAAGTCGATGCCTATCGGACCGAACAGGAGCGTGATCTGTTTCTCGATTGGATGCTTACGGCGCGGACCTTCGATACGCCGGCCGGATGGCTGGAAATGTTTGAGAGCGCGGCATACACAGGCGATTATTGGTGGACGATCCTTCACGCCGATTCTGGTTTTCCGCACCGCTCGGAGGACGGCAGCTGACGAAGGGCAGGCAGGCAGTGTATCGATGCTGAAGAACAGGGTCAGAAATCTGCTCGGCCGGTTCGGACTTTCAGTGCATCGAATTTCCAGCATCGAACGGCTGCTGCGCGAAAACGAGCGTTTGCGCGCACGGCTCCCGGCCGAAATTGCTTCAAACGAACCGCCGTCGCTTCTGCATGACGCTGGCGCCGACGGTCGACAGGCCTATGGTGCCAGGTACCAGAAGGAGCGCGAAGCGCTCGATTGGTACGAGTCGCGCCGGTCATTTTTCCAGGTCACCGAGGATTACGACGCGGCCGCCAAGCAGATGCGCCTTGTCGATCGCATCGCCGAATTCGGCCACTCCGATTTTGCCGATCTCGCGCCCTGGCTGTTCGCGTCGTCGCTCGCCAATCACCGTGTCATCCATCAGCGCATTGATGAGGCGACGACGCTATGGCGCGCGGTGAAGAACTCGAGCGGACCGATTCTCGAAGTCGGCCGCGCCGCGGGCGGCAGCACCATCGCGATCCTGGCGGCGTCCGGTAACCGTCAGGTGGTCAGCATCGACCGCGGGCCCGCCCATGCACGGATTGCCGATCACGTTTTCAATCGACCCGACGTGCGCCGCCGCCTGACGCTCTACACGCAAAGTTCCCGCGAGCCGATCGCCGAAAATGAATTCGGCATGATGTTTATCGATGCCGATCACTCCTACGAAGGCGTCTGCCACGATATTGCTACGTTCTGGAATTGCCTGAAATCTTGCGACGGCAAGCCGCCGATCGCGGTGTTTCACGACGCCGCCGCCAATCCGATCACCTTCGTCGAGCCGGTGAAGCGGGCCTGCGACGAACTCGTTGCCGAACGTGGCGTGGCCAAAGTCATGGAATCGTGGGGTTCGATGCTGGCGCTGGAAAAGCTGGGCGACATCGCCGCGGACCGCTGGTATGCGAAGGAGGACCGCAAGTTCTGGACGCGGTTCTCGGGCGCTGGATTCCCAGTCCTGGCGCCGCGCGCGATTCGCGGACGATTCGGCACCACGCCACCGCCGCGAAAGGGCGCGACGAATCTGATCAAGGACGAAAGCCTCGATCGTCCTGCCTGGATCAAGGACGGCGTCGCGCTCGAACCGGTCTATTCGGAAACCGACAATCCGGTCCGTTTCGTGCGTGAAACGGCGGCAACCGGCCGGCATGCCATCGGGCAGTCCGTGAAAGCGGGGCTGTCGCGGCTGGGGTTCACCGTATTTTTGCGCCCGGTCCGGCTGAAGCATCTGCGCCTCTCGGCCTATAGCGGCGCGGCGCGAAAGCTGGCGCATGCCGATTTCGAGCTTGCCGATGCAAGCCGCGTGGTCGACGCGCAGACACAAAGCGGTGCGCAGCTCGTGGATGCCGGTTTTCTCTACGGCAACGGCTTCTTCCGCTGCGATCTCGCATTCGCATTGCCGGCGCCCGCGGACACCGTCGCGATAGCGGTCGAGGCGCTTGGCCCGGCGGGCGAGGCGGCCTATGCCGGCGATCCGTCGAGGGGCTTCTTGATGAATCTCGCAAGCGTACGCGAGCTGGCGTAGAAAATTGCTCTGCTGATGTCAGTTGCCCTCAAGGAGCGGCGCGTTTCTGCTCTGCCATCAGACGGGAACATTCTTGTATTTTTTCGATATCGCGCGCCAGCGAACCGATCACCGTCGGGTCCGTCGACGGCTGTTTCCGCCGCTTGAGATAATCATTCATGGCGACGCCATACTGCTTTCGAACGGCGGCATCCTGAACGGTCAAATGGACCCGGAATATCCGGCGATTGCCGACCGCGTTCGGCGCGGCGGCGTGAACGCTATGATAGCTGATGGGTGAATCGAATAGTCCCATCAGACGATTTTCCTTGTAGGCGATCGTTACAGCTTCGGAAATTCCGGGCTCTCGGTACCAGCTGAGCGTGCTGGCCGCCATCCGCGCGTGGTCGTCAATGGTCTTGCCGTTGTAGCCATGGATGGTCGTGCCGGGATATCCGGTGGCGTCAGCGTCCAGGTAGAAGAGCAGCGTGCCGACCCAGGCCGGCGCGTGATAGTGATGCGTGTGGCAACCGTGTCCCGCATAGGCGGGATCGGCTTCCATCAAACCGATCCACGCCATCAGAATTTCGGCAGTGTCCCCGAATCGCGTGGCGATCCACGGCCGGAACCGGAGCGCTCCCGCAGTCGCAATCGCGCGACCGTAGTTTTGGACGAAATCTTTCCAGAACAGCCGCTGCTGCCGGTCGGCGATTTTGTGCTTCAGCAGCTCGCACGTGAAGCTGTGTTGGATTTCGGGCTGGAATTGCGAACGCTCAGGCCAATTGCCGCGCATGTCCCGGAGAACCGCCGGCGGCAGCACGTCCTCGGCCACGAAATACGGATAGGGCTCGGTGTGCACGATCGTGCAGTCGACGCCGGGCAAGCCTGTTTGATGATCAAGGCGGTTCAGGCGTCCAAGGTGACGCGCAGATATCAGTGAGGACCGCGAAAGCCAATGCAACATCCCGTCACGCGCTTCTGGGAACACGACCAGGACACACCGAACGCGCCACCTCGATAGCGGACGTTTTCACAGCGAGCGGTTTTCTTGACCCGTCCGGCCCCGTTGATTAGGAGCATACTCGGAGACCGGCGATGCGACCAGCCATCTTTCTCGACCGCGACGGCGTCATTAACCGCAACGAAGTGCGCGGCGGCAGGCCGTATTCACCGGAAAAACTCGAGGACTTCGTCATCCTGCCCGGCGTTCCCGAGGCGGTCGAGGCGCTGCATCGCGCCGGCTATCTGATCATCGTGGCTACCAATCAGCCCGACGTCGGAGCGGGAAAGCAGCCTCGCGAGGTCGTTGAAGCCATGCACGAGACGATGCGGCGAGACATTTGCATCGACGATATCGAGGTCTGCTATCACGTCGATGGCGACGCCTGCACCTGCCGCAAGCCGAAACCCGGCATGCTGTTGCGCGCCGCCGATAAGCACGGCATCTCGCTGGCGCAAAGCTACATGGTCGGCGATCGCTGGCGCGACGTCGATGCGGGGCGATCGGCGGGTTGCCGCACCGTCTTTGTGGATTACGGCTACGAGAACGAGCCGCGGCCGAAGCAGCCGGATATCGTCGTGCGCTCGCTCCCGGAAGCCGTTCCATTTATACTCGGCAAGGCTGGCTGAGCGAGTCGGGCCGCAAAAGAGGGTCGAGATATGGCCGATGGGACATCGTTGAAGGTCAAAATCTTCGCCGACGGCGCCGATCTGCAAGGCATGAAGGCGATGTACGCCAATCCCGTGATCAAGGGATTCACCACCAACCCGACCCTGATGAAGTTGGCCGGCGTCACCGACTATGTCGAATTCGCCCACAGGGTGCTTGCCGCTATTCCCGATCGGCCGGTCTCGTTCGAGGTGTTCGCCGACGATTTCGATCAGATGGAACAGCAGGCCCTCGAAATCGCGTCGTGGGGCCGCAACGTCAACGTCAAGATTCCGGTCACCAACACCAAAGGCCAGTTCGCCGGACCTTTGTTGACGCGGCTCGCCAAGCGCGGCGTCGTCCTCAACGTCACCGCTATTTTTACGCTCGATCAGGTGCGCCGCGTCGGCGAGGCGCTGAGCGCCGACGTGCCGGCCATCGTTTCCGTCTTCGCCGGCCGTATTGCCGATTCGGGGATCGATCCGGTGCCGCTGATGCGCGAGGCGGCGAATGTTCTCAAAGCGTCGCGGCCGAAAGCCGAGCTTCTCTGGGCGAGTCCGCGCGAATTGCTGAACGTCATTCAGGCCGAAGAGGTCGGCTGCGGCATCATCACCTGCACCAATGATATCATCAAAAAGCTGGCGCTGATCGGCAAAGACCAGGCGGCGTATTCGCTGGAAACCGTGAAGATGTTTTACAACGACGCGACCGCCGCCGGCTTTTCGATCGCGACGCGCGCCGCCGCGGAATAGCGGCTCTTTTCCTGCCTCTGCCGCTGTCGCGCGCGGCGGGGATTGTGATTGCCAACCCACGGATGAGGCGATACAACGGCGCCTAATTTTCGGGGGCAGTGCGGAGATTCCCATTGTTTGAGAAAGTCTTGGTCACCGGCGGCGCCGGTTATGTCGGCCATGTCTTGACTCCCAGGCTGCTGTCGCGCGGCCACAAAGTGACGGTCTATGACGCGCTCTATTTTGGCTGCCGTCTGCCCAACGATCCGAACCTGAACGTCATCAAGGGCGACATCCGCGACACCGAGAAGTTCGCCGCGGCGGTGCAGGGTCATGACGCCGTTCTGCACCTCGCTTGTATTTCGAACGATGCGAGCTTCGAACTCGACGAGAGTCTTTCCAAGACCATCAATTACGATTGCTTCGAGCCGCTCGTGCTCGCCTGCAAGAATGCCGGCGTCAAACGCTTCGTCTATGCCTCATCGAGCTCGGTATACGGCGTCAGCGATTCGCCCGACGTCACCGAAGAGCACCCACTGGTGCCGCTGACGCTCTACAACAAGTTCAAGGGGCTGTGCGAGCCGCTGCTGTGGAAGTACAACTCCGACGATTTCACCAGCGTGGTCATCCGGCCCGCGACCATCTGCGGCTACAGCCCGCGCACGCGGCTCGATCTCTCCGTCAACATTCTGACCAATCATGCCGTCAACAAGGGCGTCATCACCGTTTTCGGCGGCACCCAGATGCGGCCGAATCTTCACGTCGAGGACATGGTGGATGCCTATGAGCTGATGCTGGCGGCGCCGCATGAGAAGATTCATCGCGAAACCTTCAACATCGGGTTCCAGAATCATTCCATCGCCAATATCGCGACGATCGCGAAGAGCGTCGTTGAGGAGGAGTTTCCGGGCCGTGCGCCGATCAAGATCGTGACCACGCCGTCCGACGACAATCGTTCCTATCACGTCAACTCGGACAAGATTCACCGCATGCTCGGCTTCCGCCCGAAGCGAACCATCGAGGACGCGGTGCGCGATCTGTCGCGCGCATTTCGCAACTACCTCCTGCCCAACAGTTTCGACGACGATTGGTATTACAACGTGCGCACGATGAAGAAGCTCGGGGCGAAATGAGCGCGAAGCCGATCGCGATCGTTACCGGCGGCGCCGGTTTCATCGGCAGCCACATGGTCGACCTGCTGCTGGCGCACGGCTATCGGGTCCGCGTCATCGACAACCTCATCGGCGGCCGCGAGGCGAACGTCGCGCATCATCGCAACAATCCGGATTTCACCTTCGCGCCGTCCGACATTCGCGACTATGCGCCGGGTCACCCATTGTTCGATGGTGCAGACTACGTTTTTCATTTTGCCGGCATTGGCGACATCGTGCCGTCGATCGAACGGCCGACGGAATATATGTCGGCCAACGTGCAGGGCACTGTGCACATGCTCGAGTGCGCCCGCGAGGCCCGGGTCAAGAAATTCGTCTACGCGGCATCGTCGTCCTGCTACGGCCTCGCCAAAACGCCGACGCGCGAGGATCACCCGA
Source organism: Xanthobacteraceae bacterium (assembly GCA_035499475.1). Lineage (GTDB taxonomy): Bacteria > Pseudomonadota > Alphaproteobacteria > Rhizobiales > Xanthobacteraceae > BOG-931. The sequence goes on from DATJYT010000517.1 coordinate 8,489, forward strand.
TCGCGCCGCAATATCCCTATGCCTTGAGCAAATATCAGGGCGAGCAGGCGGTGTTTCACTGGAATAAAGTGTACCGGCTGCCGGTCAATTCCATTCGTATCTTCAATGCCTACGGCACGCGCTCGCGCACTTCGGGCGCCTACGGCGCCGTTTTCGGCGTTTTCTTGAAGCAGAAACTTGCCAACAAGCCGTTCACCGTGGTCGGCGACGGCACCCAGACGCGGGACTTTCTCTATGTCACCGACGTCGTCGAGGCGTTTCGCCTCGCCGGCGAAACGGCGATGACCGCCGAGATATGGAACCTGGGCGCCGGCAATCCGCAATCGGTCAATCGCCTTGTGGAGCTTCTGGGCGGTGAGGTCGAGCACCTGCCCAAACGTCCGGGCGAGCCGGATTGCACATTTGCCGATATCACCAAGATCACGCGGGATCTTGGCTGGAAGCAGCAGGTGAGCTTCGAGCAGGGCGTCGCCAAGATCGTGGCCGAGATCGACTACTGGCGCGACGCGCCGCTGTGGGACGCCGATTCGATTGCCAAAGCGACAGCGGGGTGGTTCCGTACCTTGTCGGTGGAGGGCCGGGCATGATGGACGACGCCAGCCGCAGGATCGTCAGCCATAAGGTCAAGTCCGCCGAGGAAATCGCCAATCTTGTCGGGCGCCGACCGCGCGACAAAAAAGTCATCATGTGTCACGGCACTTTCGACATCGTGCATCCTGGGCACGTGCGGCATCTGCTTTACGCCAAGAGCAAAGGCGATCTTCTGGTCGCAAGCCTGACCGCCGACGCCCATATCGCCAAAGCGAACTTTCGCCCCTTCGTTCCGCAGGAACTGCGCGCCTTCAACCTGGCGGCGCTTGAAGTCGTCGACTTCGTCGTCATCGACAACGATCCGACGCCGATCAAGAACATCGGCGTCATCCAGCCCGACTATTTTGCCAAGGGCTACGAGTACACCAAGAGCGGGCTGCATCCGCGAACCGCCGAAGAGAAGACCGCGGTCGAAGCCTATGGCGGCGAGATCATCTTTACGCCCGGCGACATCGTTTATTCCTCCTCGCACATCATCGAAACCGAGCCGCCCTCGATCGCCACAGAAAAACTCTTGGTGCTGCTCGAAGCCGAGAAGATGAGCTTCGACGATCTGCGCAATACGCTCGATCAGTTCGGCGGTGTTCGGGTTCACGTCGTCGGCGACACCATTATCGACAGCTATACGCACACGGTCATGATCGGCGGCATGACCAAGACGCCCACCATGAGCGTGCGCTTCGACAACCGCACCGATTTCGTCGGCGGCGCCGGCATCGTCGCCAAGCACCTCAAGTCGGCGGGCGCTGAAGTCTCGTTCACGACGGTGCTGGGTGACGACTCGCTTGCCGAGTTCGCGCTCAAGGATCTGTCCGAAGCCGGCGTCAATTGCATGCCGATCATCGACCGCACGCGGCCGACGACCAACAAGAATGCCGTCATCGCCGGCGGCTACAATCTGCTCAAGATCGATACGCTCGATAACCGGTCGATCTCCGATCGGATTCTCGAGACCTTCACGCAGCAAATCCGCGAGACTGCGGTTGACGTCGTGGTGTTTGCCGATTTCCGCCACGGCATCTTCAACCGTGACACGATCCCGGCGCTGACCAGGGCCATTCCCAAGGACGTCTTCCGGGTGGCCGACAGTCAGGTCGCGAGTCGCTGGGGCAACATTCTCGAATTCCAGGGCTTCGATCTGCTCACGCCGAACGAGCGCGAGGCCCGATTCGCGCTGGGCGACCAGGATTCGGTGGTGCGCCCGCTCGGGCTCGAGCTTTACCGGCAGGCCGGCTGCAAGACGCTCATCCTCAAGCTTGGCGAGCGCGGGCTGCTGACGTTCCGCGCCATCCCGCAAAACTACGAGGACGTGCGGGCGTTCTTTACCGTGGATACATTCGCCGACAGGGTGGTGGACGCGGTCGGCTCGGGCGATGCGCTCCTCGCCTATGCGGCGCTGTCGCTGTTCAAGACCAAGAGCGCGGTGATCGCGTCGGTGCTCGGCTCGCTGGCGGCCGCCGTCGAATGCGAGCATCACGGCAATGTGCCGGTGCGGCCGAAGGACGTCATCGACAAGCTCGACCATTTCGAGCGCCATGCGACCTACGCCTGAGCGCGACCATCGAGGATAGCACCCGGCCATGCGGGTCGTGATTGTCGGATATGGCGTGCAGGGCAAGAAGCGCCTGCGCGTGGCCGGCGCGGATGCGGCCGGTGTCGTCGATCCGATTGCCGGCGAAGCCGACTTCCGCGATATCCGCGACGTTCCGCTCGATCGTTACGACGGCGCGCTGGTTTGCACGCCCGACCAGCCGAAATTCGAGGTGCTGTCGCACCTGCTCGCCAACGGCAAGCACGTTCTGGTCGAGAAACCGCTCCATACCGAGACGGAAGCCGACCTCGACGCACTGGAGGCCCTGGCGCGCAAAACCGGCGCCGTCTGCTACACCGCCTATAACCACCGCTTCGAGCCGCACTACGTGCGCATGCACGACGTCATCGCTTCCGGGCGGCTCGGCAGGATTTATCGTTGCCGGATGTTTTACGGCAACGGCACGGCGCGGCTGGTGCGCGAATCGGCGTGGCGGGACACCGGAGCCGGCGTGCTGCCCGATCTCGGCTCGCATCTTCTCGACACCGCGCGATTCTGGTTCGGCGACATCGGTGACGATTTTCGCGTCGCTTCGGTCAGCCGTTTCGAGAATCGCGCGCCGGACCACGTCGTGATCGCATCCGAGGCATCGCGCCCGAAACTTGAATTCGAGATGACGCTGCTCTCCTGGCGCAATCATTTCACCTGCGACGTGCTCGCCGAGAACGGCACCGCACACATCGAATCACTGTGCAAGTGGGGCCCGGCGACCTTCACGCTGCGCACGCGCGTGCTGCCCAGCGGGCGGCCGCCGGAGGAGGCGGTGACGCTGGTCGAGGACGATCCGACCTGGGCGCTCGAATACGCGCATTTCAAGGAGCTATGCGCCGCGGGCCGGCCGACCGACCTCGGAAACGACCGCTGGCTGTTGCGCACGCTCGGCCGTCTCGCCAAGGAAGCCGTCGCGCTCGCGGTGCAGGAATGACGGCAAATCCGCGCATCGGCTATGTGGGCATGACTCACCTCGGTGTCTGCTCCTCGATCGCCGGCGCCAGCAAGGGTTTTCCGATGCTCGGCTTCTCGCCGGACCACGATCTGGTTGCGGCGCTTGCCGCCGGCCGGCTCCCGGTCGTCGAACCCGACCTCGACGATCTTTTGCGAGCGAACACCGCCAACATCCGGTTTTCCAGCGAAGCGAAGGACCTCGGCGGCTGCGACGTGATCTATGTTGCCCCCGACATCCCGACCGACGACGCCGGCCGCAGCGATCTCACGCCGATCGACGCCTTGCTGAGCCTCACATTCGACCATGCCCGGCATGATGCCGTGATCGTGGTGCTGAGCCAGGTGCCTCCCGGCTTTACGCGCCAGCGCCAGCGGGCAGGCCGCCGGCTTTACTATCAGGTCGAAACGCTGATCTTTGGCCGCGCCGTGGAGCGCGCCACCAAGCCGGAGCGGTTCATTGTCGGCTGCGCCGATCCGTCCGCGCCGCTGGCGACACCGTTGGCGCAATATCTCGGCGCGTTCGGCTGTCCGATCCTGCCCATGCGCTACGAGAGCGCCGAGCTTGCCAAGATCGCGATCAACTGCTGCCTCGTCGCTTCGGTCACGACCGCCAATACGCTTGCCGAAATCTGCGAGCGCATCGGCGCCGACTGGTCGGAAATCGTGCCGGCGCTGAAACTCGACCGTCGCATCGGGCAATATTCCTATCTGAACCCCGGCCTCGGCATCGCCGGTGGCAATCTCGAGCGCGATCTCGCCACTGTCGTTGCTCTCGGCGATTGCCACGGCACCGACGTCGGCGTGGTACGGGCCTGGCAGTCCAACAGCCATTACCGCTGCGACTGGACTCTGCGGACGCTCCACGGCGCCGTCTTTGCGCAAAACCCGGACGCCAAGCTTGCGCTGCTCGGTCTCGCCTACAAAGAGAATACCCATTCGACCAAGAATTCGCCGTCGCTGGCGCTGTTGCGCGCGCTGCCGCCGGTTGCGGTCGCAGCCTACGATCCTGTGGTCGCGCCGCAGTCGGACTGGCACGCGGCGCTGACGCAGGCTCCGAGCGCGCTGGCGGCTTGCGCCGGCGCCGACGCGTTGGTTGTCATGACGCCGTGGCCGCAGTTTAGGGAATTGCGTCCCCATGACATCGCGGCCCGATTGCGCGGCAAGTCCGTCATCGACCCGTTTGGCTGTCTCGATCGCGCGGCCTGCAAGGCGGCCGGTCTGACGCACCATATTCTCGGCGTGAGTGGATAACTTGCTGACGCATCATCATCCGCAGCCGCGCAAGCCCTCGCGTGCGGTGCTTCTCGGGGTCAACGGGTTCATCGGCCGCGCGCTCGCCGCGAGACTGGCGGACGAAGGGATTGCCGTCGCGGCCGTCGGGCGCGGCACGGTCGACCTTGCCGCCGATGGCGCGGCCGAGACGCTTGCCGGACTGCTGCGTCCGGGCGATGCCGTTATCTTTCTCGCCGCGGTCACCCCCGACAAAGGTCGCGGCGTCGCCGCGTTTCTCGCCAGTGTCAAAATGGGTGCAGCCGTATGCGCAGCGTTGGAGCGCGTTCCGCCCGATCATGTCGTTTATTTCAGTTCCGACGCGGTCTATCCGCTGCGCGGCGGTCTGGTGAACGAAGAGAGTTGTGCCGAGCCGACCGACCTCTACGGTGCGATGCACCTTGCGCGCGAGCTGATGCTGAAGCAGGCGGTGAAGGCGCCGCTTGCGGTGCTGCGCCCGAGCCTCGTCTTCGGCGCCGGCGATACGCACAATTCCTACGGACCGAATCGCTTTCGCCGCATGGCGAGGGAGGGCCGCATAACCCTGTTCGGCGAGGGCGAAGAAACCCGCGATCACATCTCCATCGACGACGTCGCGGCGCTGACGCTCCTGGCCATCCTTCACCGCAGCGCCGGAACGCTCAATCTTGCGACCGGACAATCGCTGTCGTTCCGCGAGACGGCCGAGCGTGTCGCCCGCCTGTCTGGGCAGAACATTCCCGTCGTCGGTACGCCGCGGCAGAATCCGGTGACGCACCGCGCCTACGACGTCACCGCCATCTACCGGTCGTTCCCGCAGTTCAGCTTCACGCCGCTGGAGCAAGGTCTCGCCGCGGCAGATCGCGAATGATCGGAACCCGCGATGTCCGATGCGCCGCTGATCTCCGTCGTCGTTCCCAACTATAACCACGCGA